>NZ_JBHGAQ010000025.1:0-44669 GCF_042610505.1 Chryseobacterium sp. sg2396
TGTGTAAGATTTTCAACGCAAAGATGATTTCTAATACCGTTGATTTTTAGGAGGCAAAGGCAAATAATTTGCTGCTTCGCGAAGCTCACCTGTATGCTTCATCGATCAGCTTGCTGATTCTTTCTTTGCTCACTTACCATATGCAGATTTATACTAAACCTTTGCGATGAAAAATCTCTCGCAGATTTTGCAGGTTTTATGTGTAAGATTTTCAGCGCAAAAATGATTTCTAATCCCGCCGATTTTTAAGAGGCAAAGGCAAATAAATTGCTGCGCGAAGCTCACACGTACGCTTCATCCATCAGCTCGCTGATCATTCTTTGCTCACTTAAAGTAGGCAAGTTCAAACGGATCTTTGCGTTAAGTAATCTCGCGCAGATTTTGCAGGTTTTTTTATGTAAGATTTTCAGCGCAAAAATGATTTTTAATACCGCTGATTTTTAAGAGGCAAAGGCAATAAATTGCTGCGCGAAGCTCGGACATATCCTTAATCAATCAGCTCGCTGATGCTTTCTTTGCTCACTTGACCTATGCAAACTTAAGCTAAACCTTTGCGTTGAAAAATCTCGCGCAGATTTTGCAGGTTTTATGTGTAAGATTTTCAACGCAAAGATGATTTCTAATCCCGCTGATTTTTAGGAGGCAAAGGCAAATAATTTGCTTCGCGAAGCTCACCTGTACGCTTCATCGATCAGCTTGCTGATTCTTTCTTTGCTCACTTACCATATGCAGATTTATACTAAACCTTTGCGTTGAAAAATCTCGCGCAGATTTTGCAGATGGCGCAGATTTTCTTCAATTAAATCAATCAAAATCTTGCAATGAATCACAGCAGTTGGTCCGAGTAAAGTCCTGAAAAGAATTTTGTATCGGGAACCGGTAAACTCTGATAGCCCTATGTATCGATACACGAATTTTCATCCGCCGGTTTCCGTCACCCGGCATGGTCAGGGTTAAATAGCTTTAGAAAATGGTATGGGAAAGTTGACGCTCCCATCACGACATAGATCGCATTAAGGGAAGAGCATCCTATTTCATTGACCGTAAAGACCTCGCGCAATACTACCGACCGAAAGGAACTTCCATCATCCATCTCCCATCACCCGGCCTTTTCCCTTTCCAATATGAGCTGTGCGGCATCCAGCATTTTTTGAAGATGGAGAAAACGGGAGATGCTATTTCCTTTCGGGTAATCCCCGTAAGGTCCTAAGGAAAAATAGGCAATCCCGGTGATGAAATGATCGAATGCTGCCAGGCGGTGGTCAGCAAACGCTTTCCGGAAAACCAGGAACGGGTCTGTATATTCCGCCTCCGACAAACTTCCCTGTTTCAGTTGGGACGGATGTTCTTTGGGAGGATTGAGCCTGTATTTCCCGGAGGTTCGGCTGAGGTGATCAGCCGCCCGGATGAAGGACCGCAGCGAAAGATAAAAATGAAAGATCACCGAAGGATCTTTTTCCGAAAGCACCTTCCGTTTCACCGCATACCGCATCATCGAAGACAGGTGTTCTTTCGCCTCGCTGAGCGGATAGGAACTGATAAATGCATCGAACAATTGGAGCGGATTGCTTCCGGTACGTCCTGCCCAGAACGCGGCATCGAAATCCGGTTTTTTCTTTTTCATATCTGTATGTTTTCAGGGACGAAGTACGATAGCTGCGCTCAGGTATTCTATTCCCGAAACGGATATTGTAGCTGCAGGATTAGGATTTTTACCGGATAATTGTTAGTTTTACCCTTCCGGTTTTCACGGAAGCGCCGTATCTTTACCGCATCTAAAAAAACAACACATATGGAACAGAAAATACACCAGGGACGCAACATCAAACGATTCAGGGAAATGCTGGGCATCAAGCAGGAAGCCCTCGCCTTCGACCTCGGCGAAGACTGGAACCAGAAGAAAATCTCCCTCCTCGAACAGAAAAGCGTCGTGGAAGAAGCCCTGCTGCAAAAAATCTCCGAAGTGCTGAACATTCCCGTGGAGGCGTTTCAGAATTTTGATGAGGAGCAGGCGGTGAATATTATTTCAAATACTTTTAATGATGGTTCTTTTTTGAACACAGGACATGCTCCAACTTTTAATGTAAATCCAATTGATAAATTGATTCAACTTCACGAAGAAAAAATTGCTCTATATGAGCGCATGCTGAAGGAGAAAGATGAGATAATGGCGAGGCTTGAAAAGCTTATCAAATAAAACAAATCCTGAGAGTGATCTCAGGATTTTTCATAATTATTTGCGCTTACTGTTAGTATTAAGCTGTTTGCCTCTGTTGCCTTGATTTTGGTCGTACTGTCGGTTGGTGCCTAAACTTCCTCTGTTTGCATTTTGCATGTTGGCAGCATTATTTTTGGGTGTTATTTTTTCTGACATAATTTTGTTCTTTAATGATTAGTAACTATTTCTTTTTTGGCTGTAAGTTTCCTCTTCCTTTACCTGATGGTTTACCCGTTGTACTTGGTCCGTTTGGAACCACAGGTTTATTTGATGTTGAAGCTGGCTTTGCAGCTGGTTTTGAATTACTCATAATGTGTAAATTGTTTGTTTTTAAATTCCTACTCTATTTGCTTTTCGGATTCCGCATTTTAATTTGTCGACATTCATTATCCATCAAACTCAAATCCAAAAAACAAAAAAAATACGCCTCCGGAAACAAGATCGGAAGCGTAGGAACAAAAGCTTTTTTTCGGGGAATGAAAGCGGTCAGCCAAGAAACCGTCTGATCTCGCTCTGGTAATTTTCGGACACCGGTAAATGATGGCTCTTTATCTTACCCTGATCATCATACAGAAAGACCTCAACGGTCTCTGTTTTCTTATGATAACATTTAATATATTTTCTATTTACCCTGAACGATTTGTGAATGGTAATAAAATGACTCTTCGGAAATCCTTTTTCCTGCATTCTGGAGAAAGAAAAATCGATTAGGTTTTCATGACTGCGGTTGATGAAATGGATCTGCTTGTTATTGGATTCAGAACCGGCCTGTTTGTCGGCACAGAGGTATACAATATCATCCAATGCAATCCTGTTTCCTCTGGTTTTGTTGAAATCAAGATAAACATATTGCAGTTCGGAAAATAAGCACACTTCCTTTAAAAATCTGCTGAAACTTTTAAAGAACTGTTCTCCCGTAAATGGTTTGGTAATGTGGTTAACACAGATATCGGCTTCCCTTTTAAGGTCTTCAATATCCTCGATGTAATCCGCTGTATTGATGCTTGCAAAAAATACGGGGATTTTAAGTTCCTGAGCAATCTCCATTCCCGTCATACTGTCATTGCCCAGATCCAGATCTGCCACCAGGATATCCGGCTTTACTGTTTTCAGCTGCTCAAAGAAATCTTCCGAACTTCTGCTTTTTAGTACAATTTCAACATTAGAAATCTTAAGAAGATAGGATTCCAGCTTTTCGAGCTGTTTGGGGTTGTCTTCGAGTAGGGCGAGAGAGTACGAATTTGACATATTTAATTATTATGGATTGACAGACGACAAAACTTCTAAAGGGACTTCCTGCATATACATTTTTCTGTAAGCTTTTACTTCAGTGATACCTGAAGATTGTAAAATAGCAATATCACTTTTTTCCGGAGCATTTTCAATATCTTCGACATCCTGCTTATCGATTTCTCTTATTTCTCCTAATCCTTTCGGATAGATAAAATATACCGGAATGATCTGATCACCAGTAATTCCTAACTTCTCGTAAACACTATTCAATCTGGAATATCCAGACAATTGCCTTGCATCCTCTTTAGTAGGACTTCCATTTTTGTAACGGGGTTTGTATTTAGCATCGACTACTGCTTTTATCCCATTTTCTTTTTTCTCATTGATGATAAAATCAAGTTCCTGATAATGCTTTTTTACATGATATTCCACTTCACCATCTGCGGTAAATCTTTCCCTAAGTTTTTTAAAAACATACAGTTCAAATAACTTACTCATGTCGATCCAGTGCGGCGGATGTTTTTTGTTATCACCATTTATACTTCCATAGCTATGACTTATTAGTTTCAAAATTTGATTTCCTAAGCCGAATGCATTGTTGTAAACCTTATAAAAGGGATTACTTTCTACTTTGTCATAAGATATAAATTTCTGATCTTTGACCTGTTGAAAAGCAGCAAAATTATAATGTATCAATTCCAATACCTGAGCTTTGAGAATAGGTTCTAAGTTTCCGGCGTATGAATAAATTACCTGCAAAACATATTTAAGAAACTGATTTTCTTCCGTATCAAAGCCAAATTCCTGAAAAGAACAGACCGTATGAGTAAGTCGGTGTTTAAAAATATTCTGTTTTAATTGCTGACCCACCAATATTTTACCTTTTACTCTGCTTCTGAGATTCTCAGTTTTTTGGTAATATGATTTCTTTAAACCCTTTCTGACAATCTGTCTGACTGCCATTAAAAACTGAATGATCAGAAAAGGAGTCAGTTCAACCCTGTGTTTTGACGGCACTTCAATCCATTCAGAATTGAAATCCACTTCCATTAATCCATCCAAGTGATTAAAGTTCTCTGGTTCCTTCAATGCTTCGGTCAATATTTTGATAAAATTAAGCTGGTGACTGTTATTATTCATCTTGGGTTCAACAAGTACAGGAATATCCCACTCATCAATATATTGCAATCCGATGTAATAGGACGTTTCAAATTGTAAGAAGTTAATCTGATTTTCTTTTACCTCTGCTGAAACCTTAAAACATACGGCATTTTCATTATTCCTAAAATGAAATGATTTTGGAGTAACTAAATCATCTTTCCAATCATAAACTTCCTTCAGATATTCCTGACAACATCCCCTGTAATAAAAATGATTGTGCTCTTTAAGAACCAGTATTTTATTTTCCAAGATTTTCAATTATTTCTAAAGCACCCGGTTTTAAAATTCCATCTTTTACATATTCCCGAAGAATGGGTTTTATTTCGTACTCAAGCCTCAATGTAAAATCTACAGGTTGATTGACATCCTTAATCCCATTAGCATCATGTTCATAATGCTGAATAAAATAAGAATGGCCTAACCAAACGTCTTTCGGTTCAAATTCCTCTGAAAGATACTGTGACCTGTTCAATCTGCTTTCTTCATGTCCATACTCAATTTCCGGATTATAATTTTCAATAAATAATTCTGATACTTTGGTGAAAATATCTTTTTTAAAGTCAGTTCCAAGCTCCGTTGTTAAGTTTTTCGGTAAAATGTCAACAAATGCAAATCTCCTTCTGATTGCATAATCAATGTGCCCGACACTTCGGTCTGCGGTATTCATGGTACCGATGATGAAAAGATTTGGTGGAAGAATTAATTTTTGTGAACCATCAACTTCATACATAGATTCTACTTCTTCTCCACGGTACTCCAAAGCATATATAAGTTCTCCCAAAACAGATGAAAGATTAGCGCGGTTGATTTCATCTATTATGAGAACATAATTATTATCAGGATAATCTATTGCATCATTTGCCAATTTTGCAAGCATTCTATTTTCTGCTTTGTAGATTACACCTCCTTTTTCATTAGGTTTTGCAACAATTCCTTTTACAAAATCTTCATAGGTATAACTTGGATGAAATTGAATTAAAGTAGGTTTTCTGGAAACATCAACTTTTTTTGAATCTTCATATAAATTTCCGTCATTTTTCAGGTCAAATCTAGAATATAAAAAATGCATGAAATCTAAAGTCGTTATATCTGACGGATATTTATTTTTATATTCATCAAAAATATTTTGAACTGATTTATTTAGTTCAATTGTAGCAATCTTTTTAAATGGCTTATCAAAAATTTTCATTAAATTGACTAATGAAGTTCTGCCATTAATTGGGAAATACTTCTCTGGATAATATGAATTAAGAATTTTAATAATAAAACTATCCCCAAACAATTTTGACACTTGAACAATGTCCTCGTTTTCAGATAATTTATTTAATGCATCTTTTATAAGAGGTAGTATATCAGAAATACTTTTTCCAGGGAATTTAGTTAGCCTATAATCTTCATCTTCTTTGCTATAGTAGATTAAATAATTACCAGAGTTGCCGGGTGTAAATTTTCCATATTTATCCAAACCTCTCTCTATCCACCAGCAGAAATTAGTACTATTATTTCTTCCAATACAATAATCATCTATATCCATTTTAGAAAATTGATTTTTAGGAAAGTACTCATAAAATTCTTCAAGCCTACTTTTAAAATTTTCATTATATTTCTCATCCGATCTACCTGATTTAAAAAAATTCTCAATTAATTCTTTTGGCGATAAATTTTGAGGGTTATTATTAATGATATTATCCGCAACTTGTTTTGCCAATCTTGTTTTACCAGTTCCTGGAGGGCCTTGTAAGATAATTTGCTTTTTGTAAAATATTATTTTTTTTAATTCACTGATATAGTTCCTTTTTTCAATATAGTCATACCAGGATTTTATAAATAAAAACGTCTTTGAAGTATTATCATGTAATGGATTAAATGTTCCATCATATCCTATTTGTTTATTCTGCTTCTTAAAATCTAAAGTATTATCTAATTCAGAAAAAAGTGATTTTACATCCACTCTATAATCAATTCCGAAACTGGCACCACTTATCTCATTTTCATCAGATATTTTATACAAAACTTCTACTAAACTATGTGGATAGCTGCCTTTATGAACTAAGACAATATCTCCTTTACTTAAATTTTCGAATCCCGGTCCCGCATAATCAATATGTGATGTTATTCGGTTATCAGCAATAACTTCATCGACATGATTAACTTTTGTGCTATCATTTTTCATTTGTAGCTTATAATATCCCTTCATTTTAATTATTGTTTAAATTTTAATTTTTAAAGCTCTGCCCAATTCCCATCAATCTAATTCTTTCCAGCCATTCATAAATCATGGAAGAATTGTATTTTAAATTACCATTCTCATCTTTCTCTTTTTCTAAGGCTATTGCCATCAATGCAAATTCATTTTCTAAGGAAGTAGAAAAGATTCCTTGATCATCCGTATTAATAGATACTGAAAGTTGAGGACAATTCCTGATTTTCTCATGATCTAATTCCAATCCTAAATTGAAAAACTTTGTTATTGGATGCTTGGCATATCTCTTAAAAGTCCCGATAAGATAATTGGATGTAGGATTTGTCTCAATAGAAATATTCCTATTCTTTAGATCATGCATTAAATTAAATTGTACCGCTTCTACCAGTTCCATGTAAGCATGAGAAATTTCAAATTGTTTTATCTGTGATCCTGCTTTCTTTATCTTCGGATTAAAGTGATATTCCTGATATAATGCTTTTATATCAATATTATCTCTGGTATTTTTATTTTTTGGATATTCTTCATTAATACGACATCTTTCCCAATAAGTCAGATTTGATTTTTTATATATATCATCTTTTAGATTATTTAAATATAAATATGGATCATCACCTCTTAATTTCCATGCATCGAAGTAAGTTGAATGTGGTATATATTTTTGCCACAATAAACTCCCTTCGCTAAAATTTGAAATGTATAACTCATAGAAAAGATTTTCATATAATTTTTCGAGTCTATTTACCTCATTTCGATGAATACTGATGCCAAATTTTCTAATCTTAGCTAATAGCCAAACGATATTATCCAATACAATCTGTTTTGGTAACATTAGTTTCAATTGTTTAAAGTTGTAATATTCCTTAACATCAATTCCTAGAGCTAATGCATGTCCGATTCGATCTCCCTGAGTGAGATTTAAAAAACGAATGCACTCATCAATTGCTCTTAAACCATCAACCAAATCATAAAAATCTTCTCCGGCATGATAAGTCGCATATATCTTAGGTTCTTTCAATTTGTCTTTCAAATGATTAAAATCTCCTTTTAATTTATGATTCTTTAAATACCGAAACCCTTGTGCAAATATCTCTGGACTTGCTTTGAATTCGCTGGAAGCAGCATCTATTCCTTTAATAAAATCAGAAACTTTGGAATAGCTTTCCCTTAGTTGACTTATTGCTATGGATTGTTTCTTAACTTCTAATCTTAAATCATGATGTCTGCATAGCACTTCCTGCGATAAATCAGAATATTCTTTTGTATCTTCTCTTTTAATGTAGTGTATAGTATAAAATACTTTATGCTCCTTTAAATCAAATGTTTTACCAGCAGGTAATGATTGATTTAATTGTTTTGATAATATAGCTTGATCATGCAAAGCTTCCTTATATCCTTCTAAGCTTGATTTTAACTTTATCACATCATCTTTTGGAGCGATCCTCAACTCAAAAGAACTAATTTCACTATGTGATTTGGTATCATGCACCGCTAAATTCAAAAAGGCAGTATGATAGATAGAATTATCAGGTAAGAAAAATTCTTTTCGATCCTGATACATGGAAAAATTACCAAATCCTACTTTATCATTAACCTGAATGAGTTCAGCCCTAAACTGTGCTTTAATTAATAAATAAGCATGAAATAAATGAATATAAGGTTGAAAATCTTTATTTCCTGCATAAATTAATTTAAAACAGTCATACAACAGTTTTCTTTCTCCATAAAATACATAAGATTTTTCGAGATTGTATGGATGAATATTTTTAGGAACCGCATAATCAATCACTTCAGCGTTCCCTTTATATTCAAATTGATGTCCTACATCATATCTTAAAACTTCAATATTATCAGAAATTCTATGTATGTTCAGCAATAAATCAAAAGATTCATGAGAATTACTTTCCTGAGAAAGATCAATAGTAAACTTTTCGCCTTCTTTAATTTTGTTAATTAATCTAAATAATTCATATCGTATATATACAGCTTTATAAACAAGTATCTTAAGTTCTTTTTTTGAACTTTGTGAAGCGTTAGATGTTTTAGTTAAGAGACTTATTTCTTTTTTTAGGTCATCAAATGCTTTTTCAAAAGAAGTTGGATGATTCATTATATTAATCCAACTTAGATCGAAAACTGGGCCTGAACCTTTTAAATGAAAATGATTTTCAGCTAAGCCTTTTTTTAGCAATTGATGAAGCCTTTTATTATCAGAAAATGCTGTCGCCCTCCATGCAAAAAAATCTCGTTTTCTTCGGGACCTGTTATCTAAACATGCAAAAAACGAGGTAGTAAGTATATCTTCTCCAATATAATAGGATAACTCTCTCCATTTAAGCAAATGTTCATAGACAACAAATGGTTCCAGATCCTGTTCAACTAAAACTTTTGCAGTAAAATGATTTAAAACATGAAAATAGTTTTTGTTTTTTTCCTGATGTACGTCGTGAAACCAATCTGAATCAAGTTTCTGATATACATTTAGAATTTCGTCTAAAGAATAATTTGAAAAAGTTCTAAAACCCCTTTCTAAGAAATTTTGTTCATTTATATAATCATTTAGATCTTTTTCAGATAAGATAAAATCAGAACAATAATCAGCAAACAGTAAACGTATAGATTTTCTTAGATTGTCCATTAAATTAAAGACATTATATAATTTCTTAATTCATCAATAGCAATAACTTTAATACTCTCGTTCTTAGAATTTATTCTATGTTTAAAAGACCTTATGATCTGAGTAATTTGATTAGTGCCCTCTAATTTATCCATGTTGTTTAATTCGTTATAATAAAAAGCACTCGTAAAAGTAGGTCTACTATTTATTTTAATCAAAATTCTTCGTAACCAAAATCTTACATCTTCAGGTAATATTTTATCGTTACTTAAATTTTTAGGTCCCTCAAAAATACTGTTCATTATTTCAATCAAGTTTTCACTTATTTCATAATCAGATTTAAGCAACGCAAGAATGTCATACTTTTCATTTAGTTCTTTAACGATAGCAGATTTATACTCAACACTTGTAAAATACTTGATTAAAGCTTGTATTATTGGAAAACTTACAAAATCAGAAATCAACCCATCTATATTATATTTTTTTTCAATTTCATCAAGTGAATATATAATACCATAAACAAACAGAAGACATAAATCATCTAGATATGTAGGTGGGAGAGTACTTTTTACTTCTTTATTTCTAAACCTTTTTAAATTGCTATAAACATTTAACACAAAAGATGGATTATATAAATTTCTTATAAATACCGATTGATTAAACCAAAGAAGATTTTTTTTAATAAATGATGTTTCTTTATCGTATTTTAAAATTTTAGAAAGTATATCAATATTAAATAAATTGTGGAAAATAGCAAATGGACTAAATATAGCTTTTTCATAAGTACTAACAAAAATATCTTCATCTTCGTTGTATCTATATGTTCTATATCCTACACCTAAATATAATATAAATTGACTTAAAAAAAATTTATCATCATTACTTTCAAGATCTTCTAAAAGTTCAGCTGGAAATTCAATTATACTTCTTGAATTTTTACCTTCATCTTTAGGAAGGGCATCACTGTAATAGTTTATAAAACCATATTTAGTCATTGAAAGATTTACTGGTGTATTTTCACTAAATAATAATAATTTAATTGTATAATATGCTTTAAAATAATCTAAGAACCTAATAGTATCATAGTCATTAATTTCAGATTTCTTCTCAATTTCTTGTAGTAAATAATAAATATCGCCGTATGAAATCGCATTTTGTACAGTTGAAAATGAAATTCTTTCCAAATTATTTATTCGACGTCTAGGTTCCTCAAGTTTAAAGTAATGTTCATATAATGAATATACTCTTTTAAATACTATCAAGTTAAACCACTGAAGAGATGTATTCTCGAACTCTTTAAAGACTTCAATTTTAATATTTTTTTTGTATATCTCATCAATTAGATAATTTTTTATACTTGATAAGTTGTCTTTATCCGAAAATGTACCTATAAAAGCTTGAGTTTCTCTAATCGTTTCGGGTAAAATAGAATTAGTACCAAGTATATTTTCTAGAAGTAAAGTAGAATTCTTATCAAAAATTAATTTAATTAGTGATGTATTAAAGTCTAATTTTTTACTACTAAATAATAATTTCTTTTCATCATATAATTCTACGTCAATATCTTTTAGTTTTTGAACATCTGGCAAATAAATTCTTCTATTAAAAGGTATCAGTTTAGCTATATATCTATTAGCTTTATCTTCAATATTGTGTTCAATACCTAATTTTTCAAATTGGATTGAAATTGCTTCATTGAGCTGCTCAAGTTTACAAGATATTAAAAGCAAGACTTTAGATTGTATTAAAAATTGTCGAATATCTTCAAGCATCCTGTATGCATTTTCAATATTTACATCAAAGTCATCAATGGCTATAATTAAAAACTTTTTTTTATCAAAATTTTCTAAATAATATTTAATCAAATTATCAAAATCTTCTTTTAAATTGCTGCTTATTGCTAGCTTACTTAATGCCTCAATAGAATCCTTTTTAAATATATCTTTTCGATCAGAATTTATGATTTGTAAATTTTGAAAAGTTTTCTGAAAATGCTGTATCAATTCTCTTTTATGGGCTTGATCGATTTTATTATCCTTTTCATTTATAACATCATGAAATTTTCTAAACATTTTTGCCAAGATAATTTCAAATAGACTTTCACCTCCTCTAAATAATGAGGGATCGATAATATCTATCTCTGCAAAAGATTTACTTTTTAAATATTGTTCAGGATCATTTTTTCTGTCAAAAAAAATTTTATTACTATCACATTCTTTATTCACTAAAGCATCACGAAATGAAATCATTGATGATGACTTGCCTTTTCCTCTTTCTCCAGTAAACGCAATAATATTATTAAAATCATCGTATTTCAAATTTTTATAAGTGTCATGATGTCTAACGATTTCTATGACATTTTTTAAAGCTTCCTTATAAACTTCTTTGAAAATCGAATCTTCAAAATCATTTCCTGTCTCAATTCTTATCTTATATTCATCATTTAGATTAATTTCTAAAATAGGTTTATCACTCATATATAGTTTTCAGTTATTAATTATATTTATATTTTAATATTAGTTAAGAGTATTTTTTTTACTTTCTCTTGATGATTTACTTAAAATATTATTGTAGAATTATTGAAATTTATTTATTCTTCAAAAGATCGTCTTATTCATTAGTTTAGCTCTTAAGATTATATTGCAACCTAATCAAATACGACGTCGTCTGCCCGTAATCAATAGACACGGTCACCTTATTGCTGAGAAATCTGGATTCACCGACGATCTCAGCGTATACAAATTTGGGAATGGTCTGCGCGTGCAGGAAGGAAAGGACACCGCACAAGGCAGTCAGGAAAAACAGTTTTTTCACGGTCAAAAGTTTTGTCAAATATAGATAAAAAAATCATTTCACTCTTACGGGAAACCATAAAATAATTATTAAGGTCCTTGTAATAAGTGACTAAGGTCAAATTTCTCCTCCTTCGGGAACATTCAGTAATCAAAACTTCAAATGATGGCATAGGCCCAGCCAACCACCTTATTACAAATTCCCACAAATCGCCACTTCAATTTGTGGTATTGCCGGTTTTGGATTAATTTAAGCGTTTCTAAAATGAGTGATCCGAGATGAGCAGACTTTACGCTATTTTGAGTGTCTTTTTTCTTTACGGGGCAGGATTTTTTTCTTGGGCCCAGCAGCCGGTCCGGCATAGTTTTGCATTGGGCGATGCTGATTTTTTACTGGACGGAAAACCGCTGCAGATGATTTCCGGCGAGATGCATTATCCCCGCATTCCACGGGAATTGTGGCGGGAACGGATGAAGATGGCCAAAGCGATGGGACTGAATACCATCGGAACCTACGTGTTCTGGAATGTGCATGAGGAAACACCGGGCGTCTATGATTTCAGCGGAAACAACGATATCGCGGAATTTGTGAAGGTGGCCCGGGAGGAAGGCCTTTGGGTGGTTTTACGGCCGAGTCCTTATGTCTGTGCGGAATGGGAATTCGGCGGGTATCCGTGGTGGCTGCTGAAAGACCGGGACATGCAGGTGAGAAGCACCGATCCGAAGTTTATCTCCGCCTACACCCGCTACATCAAAGCCCTGGCAAAACAGCTGATCCCGCTTCAGATCACCCACGGCGGCAACATCCTGATGATCCAGATCGAAAACGAATACGGATCCTACAGCAACGATAAAACATACCTGGACCTCAACCGGAAAATTTTCAGGGAAGCCGGTTTCGACGGCATCCTTTTCACCTGCGACGGTGCCGAGAAAATGCCGGACGGGTATCTGCCCGGCTACCTTCCGGCTGTTAACGGACTCGAAGATCCGGTACAGGTTAAAACCCTGATCAACAAATACCACAACGGCAAAGGTCCGTATTATGTGGCGGAATGGTATCCGGGATGGTTCGACGACTGGGGCAAGAAGCATGCGGACGTATCTGCGGAACAGTCGGCAAAGACTCTTGACAAACTTTTGGCTGCCGGCATTTCCGTCAATATGTATATGTTTCACGGCGGAACAACCCGAGGATTTATGAACGGCGCGAATATGAATAAGGATAATCCTTATTCACCTCAGGTTTCCAGTTACGATTACGATGCCCCGCTGGATGAAGCCGGAAACCCGACGGAAAAATTTTATGCTTTCAGAAAAGTGATCGCCGGCCATCTTCCGGCAGGGAAAACTTTACCGCCGGTTCCTCCGGCAAAGCCTGCGATAAAGATTCCGGATATTGCCCTGGAGCAGTACGCTGATGTTTTTAGTCAGCTCCCGAAACCGCAAACGGCTGAACAGCCCTTATCCTTTGAGGATCTGGACCAGGCTTACGGTTTCGTTTTATACCGGAACAAAATAAAAAAAGGAGGCCTGCTGAAGCTGAAAGAACTCAGGGATTATGCGCAGGTATATGTCGACGGAAAATACATCGGAAGCCTCGACCGCAGGCTGAAACAGGACTCGATGAACCTGACCGGAATTTCCCGGGATGCCGTTCTCGACATTTGGGTGGAAAACAACGGACGGATCAATTACGGTCCGTTCCTGAACGACAACCGGCACGGCATTACCGAGTCGGTTTCCATTGACGGCCGGGCTATTTCCGGTTGGAACATGTACCGTTTCCCTTTTAAAACCACAGGGAGGTTTTCTTTCAGCAAAAATGGGAATCAGAAGACCGGCCATCCTGCCCTGTACAAAGGAAGTTTTACCCTTCAGCAATTGGGAGATACCTATCTGGATCTGCGCACTTTCGGGAAAGGCTTTGTCTTCCTGAACGGCCGTAACCTGGGGAAATACTGGAATATCGGTCCGCAACAGACGATTTACGTTCCGGCATGCTGGCTGAAAAAAGGAAGGAATGAAGTGATTGTTTTCGATGAACTTCAAGGCGGGCATACGGCACTTCCCTCCCTGGACCATTCGATTTTAGATCAAAACACAAAGACTGAGAAATGAAGAAACGGATCCTGACCTTCGGAATCATTTTAGCCATGATCTCAGGGCATGCGCAAAAACCTCTGCAGCCTTACGGAGCTCTTCCGACCGAAGCACAGCTGAAGTGGCATGAAATGGAAATGTACTGCATCGTCCATTACGGCAGCGCTACTTATACCGATAAAGAATGGGGTTACGGGGATGAAGATCCCGCGCTGATCAATCCGGCTAAATTCGATGCGCAACAAATTGTTTCGGCAGCGAAAGCCGGCGGATTCAAAGGCATCATTGTTGTGGCGAAGCACCACGACGGGCTCTGCCTCTGGCCTACTGAAACTACCGGTTACAGCATCAAAAAAAGCCCGTGGAAAAACGGGAAAGGCGATATCGTAAAAGAATACCGGAAAGCCTGTGAGAAGCTGGGCATGAAAATGGGCATTTACTGCTCTCCCTGGGACCGCAACAGTCCGCTCTACGGTACGCCCGCTTATGTTGAAATGTACAGGAAACAGCTTCAGGAGCTGTATAGCCATTATGGGAACTTGTTTACCTCATGGCACGACGGGGCCAACGGCGGAGACGGCTACTACGGAAATGCCCGCGAGACCCGGAAAATCGACCGGGCAACCTATTACGACTGGCCGGCTACCTGGGCCATTACCCGCAAGATACAGCCGGAAGCCGTGATTTTCGGGGACGTCGGGCCGGATATTCGATGGGTAGGCAACGAAGAAGGCCATGCCGGTGAAACCTGCTGGGCAACCTACGAACCTCAGGCTCCTGAAGAAGGAAAAAAGCCGTCCAATGGTTTTACGAAATATGAACTGGGCATTGAAGGCACCCGGAACGGCAAGTACTGGATGCCCGCAGAATGTGATGTCTCACTTCGCCCGGGCTGGTTTTATCATGCCCGCGAAAACAGCAAAGTAAAAACACCGGCAGAACTGTTGGATCTTTATTACAAAAGCGTAGGCCGGGGCGCTAATCTGGACCTGGGTCTGTCTCCCAATCCCAAGGGACAGCTGGACCCTGAAGATGTCAGTTCGCTTCAGCAATTCGGCAGGCTGCTGAAACAGACTTTTGCCGTCAATCTTGCAGAGGGGGCTGTTTTACAGGCAAGCAATGTCCGCGGAAACAACCCTTCCAAATATGGTCCACAGCATCTGCTTGATCAGGACCGGTATACCTACTGGGCCACGGATGATGAGGTCACTACCCCTCAGCTTACCGTTACCCTTCCTGGTGAAAAAACCTTTAATGTCATCCGTTTACGGGAAAATATAAAACTGGGCCAGCGGATCGAAGCTTTTGAGGTGGAAGCTTTTCTCAACGGAACCTGGAAGAAAATCGCATCGGCCACCAGCATCGGTCCGAACCGTCTGATCCGTCTCCCTGAAAGGATTACCACCGATAAAATACGTCTTACCATTACCCAATCGCCGGTAGCTGTGGCTTTAAGCGATTTCGGACTATATAATGAACCAGTGATGACCGGTAAACCCTTGATCAGACGAAATCCTGAAGGAACGATCGTCCTGTCCTCCGCAGACACTACGTCAACCATTTACTATACCTTCGACGGCAGCCCTCCTACCCGGAAATCCTTAAGATACCATCAGCCTTTCAAACGGCCTGATGACGGAATCGTAAAGGCGATCTCCGTCAGCAACGGTCAGCAAAGCGAAACCGCCGTTCTCCGGTTCGGTCCTGTGAAATCCGGTTGGGAAATCATCAGTCCCGAAGATACTGATACGGCCCATCCTTCAGCTTACGCCATTGATGACAACCCGGAAACCTTCTGGCAAAGTCCGCTAAGCACCAATTCATCTCCGTCAGAAATTATTATGGATCTGAAAAAACAGCTTTCCCTGAAAGGTTTTGTTTACCTGCCCCGACAGGACGGAAAATCAGAAGGCACGGCAAGCCATTACCGTATCGAAACCAGTACCGACGGCTCCCAGTGGCAGCCCGTTACGGAAGGCGAATTTTCCAACATCAAAGCTAATCCGGTGGAACAACAGATTCTTTTTAAACAACCTGTTCCGGCACGGTTTATCCGTTTTACCGCTGAAAGACTGATTTCAGGAAATTCGTGTACCGTGGCTGAGATCGGAGTAATCCAATGACATCGGCTTTGCTCAGCCACATCCCCTCTGCCTTCGAGAACCTCAGGCATCGGAACGTCACAAAACAGACAACAATCAAATCGAAATCCGGTGGCTGAGGCCCTCGAAGCCACCCCCCTCTGCCTTCGAGAGCCTCAGGCATCGGACTCTCTTAGATCACGGTATGCTATGGCAAGTTCGGGCAGAAGTTCCGGCATACCTTTAATCAATGCCTCCTTTTTTCTCCGGCTCCAACCCTGAATCTGCTTTTCGCGGCAGAAAGCAAGATCAATACGGTCATACTCTTCATAATAGACCAGCCGGACGGGCAGCCGCTTTTTGGTATGGTTAGCTCCTTTCCCGGACTGATGCTGGGCCAGTCTGCATTCAAGATTATTGGTGCTTCCGGTATAATAACTGCCGTCGGAGCAAAGGAGAATATAGAGAAATCCTTTCATCGTCAATGTTTTTTCAGGAATAAAAATAATGATTTTTCTGAAGAAAAGTTCGATATCCTGAACGGTGTTTAAAATAATAGCAGTCAGAACCATACACGATGGCTTCGGCTCCGCTCAGCCACCGGAGGTAGCAGGAAGTTGTAAAAGTGGCACGAGCATGATCCAGTGGGAGAGCAAATATTAAAATCAGCTGTAGGAAAAATATCCTGGTCGAAATGGTATTCGAAGATAGCTGAGGCCACCCGAAGGTATATCTTCCGCTCAAGAGCCTCATGCATCGGAACTTCACAACACAGATAACATCCAAATCAAAACACGGTGGCTGAGGACCTCGAAGCCACTTTTGAGTACAAACACCTACTCCCTACTTTGGTTGTTTTTACGTAACCCTTATTTAATTTTTCTTCCTTCCTTTACATTAGTTCCCCGGAACATTTTATCGCAGGTAAGACGGTACCGGTAAGAACAATCTTTAACCAACAAAAAACTTTTATCTCATGAAGAACCCCACTTTAGACGCTTATCAGCAGGTATTTGCAATGGCCTGCATCGTAGGACGTGCCGCCGGTTATCACGGCACGGAAAGCTTACTCCAGCAACAGCTTCAGAAAGACCTTTCTTTTTATCTCAGCGACGTTCCGCCTTTGGACTCTGCGCAGACAGCTTCTGTTGCTGATTCTGCAGTAACGCCGGTGTTAGGCAACTGGAAACTGGTCTGGGGCCCGGTAGTGCTTGAAGAAGTGATTGAAGGCATTCCGACCGGTGTGGCCGATAATTCACTGTTTGTGGCCGAATGCGATGCCGTCGCATTTCCCGGTGGTCCGGTAATGCCCGCCTATGTGGTGGCGGTAGCCGGAACCAATCCCGATTCCCTTTATGACTGGGGTGATGAGGATTTTTCCGTTTCCAAGGTGGTGAATTGGAACACTTATGATCCGTCCGGTTTTACTCCGTCGCCTTATGTGGAAGACACCCCATTTATCTCCAAAGGAACGGCGACCGGCATTCAGAACCTTCTCGGAATGGTCTCCCCGGATACGGCAGCCGCTCCCGGCACCAGCCTTGAACAGTTCCTGACCGGTACAAAACCTGCGGAGGACACGGCTGTTATTTTCTGCGGCCACAGCCTGGGCGGTGCCCTGTCCCCGACCCTTGCGCTTTACCTGAAACAGAAAAATTACCTTGATCACTTTGCGCTTACGCTGGTCTATCCTACCGCCGGACCAACGCCCGGTGAAGCCAACTTTGCGGAACTTTTCAACACCACTTTCCCCGCACTGCCATCCGGATGGGAGCCGCAGCCGCTCCCATACCAGAGCTGGAACACAATGCATTGGAATTCGATTGATGTGGTACCCCACGCCTGGGATCTTCCGGACCTGCTGAAAGTGGCCAAAATCTATGGGAAATCCCCGGACTTCCGGACGGCTGTTTTTCTGGATGCCCTGGAGGGGGTCGCTGTTTATGATGCAACGCAATCAGGTGTCCTTTATACCAGGATCCGGAACAGTTCTTTAGAAGGAACTCCGCAGACTTCGGATGGAAAGAAGGCAATCAACGTTCCTCCGCAAACAATTACAGATTATGTGTCACAGCTTTTTATTCAGCACGTTGACCTTTACCGTGATATTTCTTTTGATCCGGTTGTTCCCGGTCTGATCCTCTCCCAGCCTTTGCCACAGCCTCCAAAATCGGATCTGGTCCCGGGCCTACGGGAAGTTACCCGCGACGAACTGGTTGAAACCACCTGTGCCCAGTTTGCCAGCTGGGTCGCCTCCCGTGCACTGTCTGTTGTAAAACCACTGGCAGAAGTTTAAAATAAAAACTATTTTTACCAAAATAAAACCACCTGCCGGATGCGGCGGGTGGTTTTGTCATAAGAATTTTGTAATGCAGAATATTTGGATTTGCCAATTGCTTTCATTTAATCGTATATTTAGGATACAACACAACATAAAATATAAATCATCGTTTAAGTGCTGTGTTGTGAATTGCTTTCATTTATCCGTATCTTTGGGATACAACACAACTATTCTGCCATATTTGGGCTATCATGCGGAGTTGTGAATTGCTTTCATTTATCCGTATCTTTGGGATACAACACAACTTGTCTTGACGTTTTCTCAAACGCTTGAGAGTTGTGAATTGCTTTCATTTATCCGTATCTTTGGGATACAACACAACGAGTCGGTCATATGGGGGATATCAGGCGGGGTTGTGAATTGCTTTCATTTATCCGTACCTTTGGGATACAACACAACGAGTCGGTCATATGGGGGATATCAGGCGGGGTTGTGAATTGCTTTCATTTATCCGTACCTTTGGGATACAACACAACGAGTCGGTCATATGGGGGATATCAGGCGGGGTTGTGAATTGCTTTCATTTATCCGTATCTTTGGGATACAACACAACTGTATCAGCAATAATGTTTCCTTGTTTGATGTTGTGAATTGCTTTCATTTATCCGTATCTTTGGGATACAACGCAACCAGATATTTGGTATAACCAACAGCCTTCATGTGGTGGATGGCTTTCATTTATCCGTACCTTTGGGATACAACACAACTCCGTCGGATTCGACGAGGTTTCCTTTTCGGTTGTGAATTGCTTTCATTTATCCGTCTCTTTGGGATACAACACAACTCCGTCGGATTCGACGAGGTTTCCTTTTCGGTTGTGAATTGCTTTCATTTATCCGTATCTTTGGGATACAACACAACACATGATGTATTCGGAAAAGATAAAGTGGGGTTGTGAATTGCTTTCATTTATCCGTATCTTTGGGATACAACGCAACCAGATATTTGGTATAACCAACAGCCTTCATGTTGTGAATTGCTTTCATTCATCCGTATCTTTGGGATACAACACAACTCCGTCGCATTCGACGAGGTTTCCTTTTCTGTTGTGAATTGCTTTCATTTATCCGTATCTTGGGGATACAACACAACCAGATATTTGGTATACCTAACCGCCTTCATGTTGTGAATTGCTTTCATTTATCCGTATCTTTGGGATACAACACAACCAGATATTTGGTATAACCAACAGCCTTCATGTTGTGAATTGCTTTCATTTATCCGTATCTTGGGGATACAACACAACCAGATAGTTGGTATAACCAACAGCCTTCATGTTATGAATTGCTTTCATTTATCTGTATCTTTGGGATACAACACAACTCCGTCGTCTTCGACGAGGTTTCCTTTTCTGTTGTGAATTGCTTTCCTTTATCCGTATCTTTGGATACAACAC
The DNA here is from genome assembly GCF_042610505.1 of Chryseobacterium sp. sg2396. Taxonomy (NCBI): domain Bacteria; kingdom Pseudomonadati; phylum Bacteroidota; class Flavobacteriia; order Flavobacteriales; family Weeksellaceae; genus Chryseobacterium; species Chryseobacterium sp. sg2396. The sequence goes on from NZ_JBHGAQ010000025.1 coordinate 20,146, forward strand.
AACTCCGTCGTCTTCGACGAGGTTTCCTTTTCTGTTGTGAATTGCTTTCATTTATCCGTATCTTTGGGATACAACACAACTCCGTCGTATTCGACGAGGTTTCCTTTTCTGTTGTGAATTGCTTTCATTTATCCGTATCTTTGGATACAACACAACTCCGTCGTCTTCGACGAGGTTTCCTTTTCTGTTGTGAATTGCTTTCCTTTATCCGTATCTTTGGATACAACACAACTCCGTCGTCTTCGACGAGGTTTCCTTTTCTGTTGTGAATTGCTTTCCTTTATCCGTATCTTTGGATACAACACAACTCCGTCGTCTTCGACGAGGTTTCCTTTTCTGTTGTGAATTGCTTTCATTTATCCGTATCTTTGGGATACAACACAACCGGAGATTCAGCTGGTTTAACTTATTCTAAGTTGTGAATTGCTTTCATTTATCCGTATCTTTGGGATCCAACACAACATCGGCGTTGTCTTCTCGCAATTGAAGTACGTTGTGAATTGCTTTCATTTATCCGTCTCTTTGGGATACAACACAACGCGGGCCAAATTAGCCTGTTCACGTTTATAGTTGTGAATTGCTTTCATTTATCCGTCTCTTTGGGATACAACACAACGCGGGCCAAATTAGCCTGTTCACGTTTATAGTTGTGAATTGCTTTCATTTATCCGTATCTTTGGGATACAACACAACATCGGCGTTGTCTTCTAGAAATTGAAGTACGTTGTGAATTGCTTTCATTTATCCGTATCTTTGGGATCCAACACAACATCGGCGTTGTCTTCTCGCAATTGAAGTACGTTGTGAATTGCTTTCATTTATCCGTATCTTTGGGATCCAACACAACATCGGCGTTGTCTTCTCGCAATTGAAGTACGTTGTGAATTGCTTTCATTTATCCGTATCTTTGGGATCCAACACAACATCGGCGTTGTCTTCTCGCAATTGAAGTACGTTGTGAATTGCTTTCATTTATCCGTATCTTTGGGATACAACACAACGCGGGCCAAATTAGCCTGTTCACGTTTATAGTTGTGAATTGCTTTCATTTATCCGTATCTTTGGGATACCACACAACTCTTAATCTTATAGAACCTTCACATTTTGAGTTGTGAATTGCTTTCATTTATCCGTATCGTGGGGATACAACACAACTATGTTCCGGCCGAAGATTAATCGGTGCGCGTTGTGAATTGCTTTCATTTAGCCGTATCTTTGGGATACAACACACCTATGTTCCGGAAGAAGATTAATCGGTGCGCGTTGTGAATTGCTTTCATTTATCCGTATCTTTGGGATACAACACAACTATGTTCCGGAAGAAGATTAATCGGTGCGCGTTGTGAATTGCTTTCATTTATCCGTATCTTTGGGATACCACACAACTCTTAATCTTATAGAACCGTCACATGTTGAGTTGTGAATTGCTTTCATTTATCCGTATCGTGGGGATACAACACAACTATGTTCCGGCCGAAGATTAATCGGTGCGCGTTGTGAATTGCTTTCATTTATCCGTATCGTGGGGATACAACACAACTATGTTCCGGCCGAAGATTAATCGGTGCGCGTTGTGAATTGCTTTCATTTATCCGTATCTTTGGGATACAACACAACTCTTAATCTTATAGAACCTTCACATTTTGAGTTGTGAATTGCTTTCATTTATCCGTATCTTTGGGATACAACACAACGATGTTCCGGAAGAAGATTAATCGGTGCGCGTTGTGAATTGCTTTCATTTATCCGTCTCTTTGGGATACAACACAACGATGTTCCGGAAGAAGATTAATCGGTGCGCGTTGTGAATTGCTTTCATTTATCCGTCTCTTTGGGATACAACACAACGATGTTCCGGAAGAAGATTAATCGGTGCGCGTTGTGAATTGCTTTCATTTATCCGTATCTTTGGGATACAACACAACCTGCGAAAAACTATAATAACGATCGCCAAAGTTGTGAATTGCTTTCATTTATCCGTATCTTTGGGATACAACACCACGTTAATAGGCTTCCCGCCTTGTACTCATATGTTGTGAATTGCTTTCATTTCTCCGTATCTTTGGGATACAACACCACGTTAATAGGCTTCCCGCCTTGTACTCATATGTTGTGAATTGCTTTCATTTCTCCGTATCTTTGGGATACAACACCACGTTAATAGGCTTCCCGCCTTGTACTCATATGTTGTGAATTGCTTTCATTTATCCGTATCTTTGGGATACAACACAACTACTGCATTTTTGAAGAAATCCGGAAGAATGTTGTGAATTGCTTTCATTTATCCGTATCTTTGGGATACAACACCACGTTAATAGGCTTCCCGCCTTGTACTCATATGTTGTGAATTGCTTTCATTTCTCCGTATCTTTGGGATACAACACCACGTTAATAGGCTTCCCGCCTTGTACTCATATGTTGTGAATTGCTTTCATTTCTCCGTATCTTTGGGATACAACACCACGTTAATAGGCTTCCCGCCTTGTACTCATATGTTGTGAATTGCTTTCATTTATCCGTATCTTTGGGATACAACACAACGTTAATAGGCTTCCCGCCTTGTACTTATATGTTGTGAATTGCTTTCATTTATCCGTATCTTTGGGATACAACACAACGTGAAGTATTTCTTTGAAAAACCTATTCTAGTTGTGAATTGCTTTCATTTATCCGTATCTTTGGGATACACCACAACCAAGGGCTGCTGTTTCACCTGACGTTTTTTGTTGTGAATTGCTTCCATTTATCCGTATCTTTGGGATACACCACAACCAAGGGCTGCTGTTTCACCTGACGTTTTTTGTTGTGAATTGCTTCCATTTATCCGTATCTTTGGGATACACCACAACCAAGGGCTGCTGTTTCACCTGACGTTTTTTGTTGTGAATTGCTTTCATTTATCCGTATCTTTGGGATACAACACAACGGATTCTACTTCATTATTAAAGATAGTTGTGTTGTGAATTGCTTTCATTTATCCGTATCTTTGGGATACACCACAACCAAGGGCTGCTGTTTAACCTGACGTTTTTTGTTGTGAATTGCTTTCGTTTATCCGTATCTTTGGGATACAACACAACCCAGGGCTGCTGTTTAACCTGACGTTTTTTGTTGTGAATTGCTTTCGTTTATCCGTATCTTTGGGATACAACACAACCCAGGGCTGCTGTTTAACCTGACGTTTTTTGTTGTGAATTGCTTTCATTTATCCGTATCTTTGGGATACAACACAACCAAGGGCTGCTGTTTAACCTGACGTTTTTTGTTGTGAATTGCTTTCATTTATCCGTATCTTTGGGATACAACACAACCCAATTGATAGCTAGTTTGAGCATCTAGATGTTGTGAATTGCTTTCATTTATCCGTATCTGTGGGATACAACACAACGCCCAAACCCAACGTCATGTCAGAAGTAATGTTGTGAATTGCTTTCATTTATCCGTATCTGTGGGATACAACACAACGCCCAAACCCAACGTCATGTCAGAAGTAATGTTGTGAATTGCTTTCATTTATCCGTATCTGTGGGATACAACACAACGCCCAAACCCAACGTCATGTCAGAAGTAATGTTGTGAATTGCTTTCATTTATCCGTATCTTTGGGATACAACACAACGCCAAAACCCAAAGTCATGTCAGAAGTAATGTTGTGAATTGCTTTCATTTATCCGTATCTTTGGGATACAACGCAACTTGAGTGGGAGCTAGGTTGGGCATCTAGATGTTGTGAATTGCTTTCATTTAGCCGTATCTTTGGGATACAACACCACCTTTCCACATCTTATGGATGTTATCAGCGTGTTGTGAATTGCTTTCATTTAGCCGTATCTTTGGGATACAACACCACCTTTCCACATCTTATGGATGTTATCAGCGTGTTGTGAATTGCTTTCATTTATCCGTATCTTTGGGATACAACACAACCTTTCCACATCTTATGGATGTTATCAGCGTGTTGTGAATTGCTTTCATTTATCCGTATCTTTGGGATACAACACAACCCGTCACGTTAAATACCTCGCCTCGGCAGAGTTGTGAATTGCTTTCATTTATCCGTATCTTTGGGATACAACACAACGTATGAATATAACAAACTCCATCCTTGATTGTTGTGAATTGCTTTCATTTATCCGTATCTTTGGGATATAACACAACAAAATCATCATCATAGCAGGTGATATTGATGTTGTGAATTGCTTTCATTTATCCGTACCTTTGGGATACAACACCACGTATGAATATAACAACCTCCATCCTTGATTGTTGTGAATTGCTTTCATTTATCCGTACCTTTGGGATACAACACCACGTATGAATATAACAACCTCCATCCTTGATTGTTGTGAATTGCTTTCATTTATCCGTATCTTTGGGATACAACACAACTTTCCGAAGTTTTACCATGCCGTTAGACGCGTTGTGAATTGCTTTCATTTATCCGTATCTTTGGGATACAACACAACGATGTAAGGGGTGAAGTGTCATTTGGGATTGTTGTGAATTGCTTTCATTTAGCTGTATCTTTGGGATACAACACAACGATGTAAGGGGTGAAGTGTCATTTGGGATTGTTGTGAATTGCTTTCATTTAGCTGTATCTTTGGGATACAACACAACGATGTAAGGGGTGAAGTGTCATTTGGGATTGTTGTGAATTGCTTTCATTTATCCGTATCTTTGGGATACAACACAACAAAATCATCATTATAGCAGGTGATATTGATGTTGTGAATTGCTTTCATTTATCCGTATCTTTGGGATACAACACAACGATGTAAGGGGTGAAGTGTCATTTGGGATTGTTGTGAATTGCTTTCATTTAGCTGTATCTTTGGGATACAACACAACGATGTAAGGGGTGAAGTGTCATTTGGGATTGTTGTGAATTGCTTTCATTTAGCTGTATCTTTGGGATACAACACAACGATGTAAGGGGTGAAGTGTCATTTGGGATTGTTGTGAATTGCTTTCATTTATCCGTATCTTTGGGATACAACACAACACTTTGATTAAAGTTTGCTAACATTCCGTTGTTGTGAATTGCTTTCATTTATCCGTATCTTTGGGAGACAACACAACATGTTGTCTCAAGTGCTTTAAAAACTTGTGGTTGTGAATTGCTTTCATTTCTCCGTATCTTTGGGAGACAACACAACATGTTGTCTCAAGTGCTTTAAAAACTTGTGGTTGTGAATTGCTTTCATTTCTCCGTATCTTTGGGAGACAACACAACATGTTGTCTCAAGTGCTTTAAAAACTTGTGGTTGTGAATTGCTTTCATTTATCCGTATCTTTGGGATACAACACAACTTTTGATATTGTGTTGTATTCTTTAAAGTGGTTGTGAATTGCTTTCATTTATCCGTATCTTTGGGAGACAACACAACTTTTGATATTGTGTTGTATTCTTTACAGTGGTTGTGAATTGCTTTCATTTCTCCGTATCTTTGGGATACAACACAACGAAGTATTTAGTATAGCCAACCACTTTCATGTTGTGAATTGCTTTCATTTCTCCGTATCTTTGGGATACAACACAACGAAGTATTTAGTATAGCCAACCACTTTCATGTTGTGAATTGCTTTCATTTATCCGTATCTTTGGGATACAACACAACTAAGTATTTAGTATAACCAACCGCTTTCATGTTGTGAATTGCTTTCATTTATCCGTATCTTTGGGATACAACACAACACGTTTTCTCAAACGCTTCAAAAACTTTTGGTTGTGAATTGCTTTCATTTATCCGTATCTTTGGGAGACAACACAACCAAAGTAAATTGGTAGAAGCTCAGATAGATGTTGTGAATTGCTTTCATTTATCGTATCTTTGGGATACAACACAACGATGCAAGTGTTGAAGTGTCATTTGGTACTGTTGTGAATTGCTTTCATTTATCGTATCTTTGGGATACAACACAACGATGCAAGTGTTGAAGTGTCATTTGGTACTGTTGTGAATTGCTTTCATTTATCCGTATCTTTGGGATACAACACAACCAAAGTAAATTGGTAGAAGCTCAGATAGATGTTGTGAATTGCTTTCATTTATCCGTATCTTTGGGATACAACACAACAATGTAAGTGTTGAAGTGTCATTTGGTACTGTTGTGAATTGCTTTCATTTATCCGTATCTTTGAGACACAACACAACAACGTAAGTGTTGAAGTATCACTTGGTACTGTTGTGAATTGCTTTCCTTTATCCGTATCTTTGAGACACAACACAACAACGTAAGTGTTGAAGTATCACTTGGTACTGTTGTGAATTGCTTTCCTTTATCCGTATCTTTGAGACACAACACAACAACGTAAGTGTTGAAGTATCACTTGGTACTGTTGTGAATTGCTTTCATTTATCCGTATCTTTGGGATACAACACAACGGTTTAGGAGAGGAAATGAAGGAAAGTACAGTTGTGAATTGCTTTCATTTATCCGTATCTTTGGGATACAACACAACGGTTTAGAAGAGGAAATGAAGGAAAGTACAGTTGTGAACTGCTTTCATTTATCCGTATCTTTGGGATACAACACAACGGTTTAGAAGAGGAAATGAAGGAAAGTACAGTTGTGAACTGCTTTCATTTATCCGTATCTTTGGGATACAACACAACGGTTTAGAAGAGGAAATGAAGGAAAGTACAGTTGTGAACTGCTTTCATTTATCCGTATCTTTGGGATACAACACAACTTTGAAAACTAAAGCAGATCAGTTTGAAAAGTTGTGAATTGCTTTCATTTATCCGTATCTTTGGGATACAACACAACGCATCTGCACAGCTAACTTTCTTATTGACAGTTGTGAATTGCTTTCATTGATCCGTATCTTTGGGATACAACACAACGCATCTGCACAGCTAACTTTCTTATTGACAGTTGTGAATTGCTTTCATTGATCCGTATCTTTGGGATACAACACAACGCATCTGCACAGCTAACTTTCTTATTGACAGTTGTGAATTGCTTTCATTTATCCGTATCTTTGGGATACAACACAACCCGGCCTTACGGTACCGGAAGCCCTGAATAGTTGTGAATTGCTTTCATTTATCCGTATCTTTGGGATACACCACAACATCGTGTATTACGCACCTATATCTGGATTCGTTGTGAATTGCTTTCCTTTATCCGTATCTTTGGGATACACCACAACATCGTGTATTACGCACCTATATCTGGATTCGTTGTGAATTGCTTTCCTTTATCCGTATCTTTGGGATACACCACAACATCGTGTATTACGCACCTATATCTGGATTCGTTGTGAATTGCTTTCATTTATCCGTATCTTTGGGATACAACACAACGCATATGAAAAAATGGATTTCTTAATGACAGTTGTGAATTGCTTTCATTTATCCGTATCTTTGGGATACAACACAACATAGTGTATTACGCACCTATATTTGGATTCGTTGTGAATTGCTTTCATTTATCCGTATCTTGGGGATACAACACAACGCTCTGGAGTAGCTCAGGTTCAAAGCCGGAGTTGTGAATTGCTTTCATTTATCCGTATCTTGGGGATACAACACAACGCTCTGGAGTAGCTCAGGTTCAAAGCCGGAGTTGTGAATTGCTTTCATTTATCCGTATCTTGGGGATACAACACAACGCTCTGGAGTAGCTCAGGTTCAAAGCCGGAGTTGTGAATTGCTTTCATTTATCCGTATCTTTGGGATACAACACAACCAGGCTGTACATCGTATGATCCCGGGTCCCGTTGTGAATTGCTTTCATTTATCCGTATCTTTGGGAGACAACACAACGCTCTGGCTTAGCTCAGGTTCAAATCCTGCGTTGTGAATTGCTTTCATGTATCCGTATCTTTGGGAGACAACACAACGCTCTGGCTTAGCTCAGGTTCAAATCCTGCGTTGTGAATTGCTTTCATGTATCCGTATCTTTGGGAGACAACACAACGCTCTGGCTTAGCTCAGGTTCAAATCCTGCGTTGTGAATTGCTTTCATTTATCCGTATCTTTGGGATACAACACAACGCTCTGGATTAGCTCAGGTTCAAATCCTGAGTTGTGAATTGCTTTCATTTATCCGTATCTTTGGGAGACAACACAACGCTCTGGATTAGCTCAGGTGCAAGTCTTGAGTTGTGAATTGCTTTCATTTCTCCGTATCTTTGGGATACAACACAACGCTCTGGATTAGCTCAGGTGCAAGTCTTGAGTTGTGAATTGCTTTCATTTCTCCGTATCTTTGGGATACAACACAACGCTCTGGATTAGCTCAGGTGCAAGTCTTGAGTTGTGAATTGCTTTCATTTATCCGTATCTTTGGGATACAACACAACTCTTCCTCATCTTCACCTGGTTCATAGAAGTTGTGAATTGCTTTCATTTATCCGTATCTTTGGGATACAACACAACGCTCTGGATTAGCTCAGGTTCAACTCCTGAGTTGTGAATTGCTTTCATTTATCCGTATCGTTGGGATACAACACAACGCTTTCTCTCGCGATAGATTAGCGTTAGCGGTTGTGAATTGCTTTCCTTTATCCGTATCTTTGGGATACAACACAACGCTCTGGATTAGCTCAGGTTCAACTCCTGAGTTGTGAATTGCTTTCATTTATCCGTATCTTTGGGATACAACACAACGCTTTCTCTCTTGATAGATTAGCGTTAGCGGTTGTGAATTGCTTTCATTTATCCGTATCTTTGGGATACAACACAACGCTTCCTCTCTTGATAGATTAGCGTTAGCGGTTGTGAATTGCTTTCATCTATCCGTATCTTTGGGATACAACACAACCGGGCGCTCCTCCTGCCAACCCGGGCTATCGTTGTGAATTGCTTTCATTTATCCGTATCGTTGGGATACAACACAACGCTTTCTCTCTTGATAGATTAGCGTTAGCGGTTGTGAATTGCTTTCATTTATCCGTATCTTTGGGATACAACACAACCGGGCGCTACTCCTGCCAATCCGGGCTATCGTTGTGAATTGCTTTCATTTATCCGTATCTTTGGGATACAACACAACGCTTTCTCTCTTGATCGATTAGCGTTAGCGGTTGTGAATTGCTTTCATTTATCCGTATCGTTGGGATACAACACAACTTCATAGTCTCCATAGATAGACCACCACCGGTTGTGAATTGCTTGCATTTATCCGTATCTTTGGGATACAACACAACGCTTTCTCTCTTGATCGATTAGCGTTAGCGGTTGTGAATTGCTTTCATTTATCCGTATCTTTGGGATACAACACAACTTCATAGTCTCCATATATAGACCACCACCGGTTGTGAATTGCTTTCATTTATCCGTATCTTTGGGAGACAACACAACTGCTGCCATCACCATGCTAATAGCTTTCTGGTTGTGAATTGCTTTCATTTATCCGTCTCTTTGGGATACAACACAACCGGGCGCTACTTCTGCCAATCCCGGCTATCGTTGTGAATTGCTTTCATTTATCCGTCTCTTTGGGATACAACACAACCGGGCGCTACTTCTGCCAATCCCGGCTATCGTTGTGAATTGCTTTCATTTATCCGTATCTTTGGGATACAACACAACTGCTGCCATCACCATTCTAATAGCTTTCTGGTTGTGAATTGCTTTCATTTATCCGTATCTTTGGGATACAACACAACTAATTTTCTACAGATGTCTGGCCTGTTCTAGTTGTGAATTGCTTTCATTTATCCGTATCTTTGGGATACAACACAACTAATTTTCTACAGATGTCTGGCCTGTTCTAGTTGTGAATTGCTTTCATTTATCCGTATCTTTGGGATACAACACAACTAATTTTCTACAGATGTCTGGCCTGTTCTAGTTGTGAATTGCTTTCATTTATCCGTATCTTTGGGATACAACACAACCTTAATTGTATCCTGCGTAACATTAGTACCGTTGTGAATTGCTTTCATTTATCCGTATCTTTGGGATACAACACAACTAATTTTCTACAGATGTCTGGCCTGTTCTAGTTGTGAATTGCTTTCCTTTATCCGTATCTTTGGGATACAACACAACTAATTTTCTACAGATGTCTGGCCTGTTCTAGTTGTGAATTGCTTTCCTTTATCCGTATCTTTGGGATACAACACAACTAATTTTCTACAGATGTCTGGCCTGTTCTAGTTGTGAATTGCTTTCATTTATCCGTATCTTTGGGATACAACACAACTGATTTTCTAAAGATGTCTGGCCTGTTCTAGTTGTGAATTGCTTTCATTTATCCGTATCTTTGGGATACAACACAACTGAGTTTCTAAAGATGTCTGGCCTGTTCTAGTTGCAAATTGCTTTCCTTTATCCGTATCTTTGGGATACAACACAACTGAGTTTCTAAAGATGTCTGGCCTGTTCTAGTTGCAAATTGCTTTCCTTTATCCGTATCTTTGGGATACAACACAACTGAGTTTCTAAAGATGTCTGGCCTGTTCTAGTTGTGAATTGCTTTCATTTATCCGTATCTTTGGGATACAACACAACCATAGAATGTGGAAAGAGTTTGAACCGTTAGTTGTGAATTGCTTTCATTTATCCGTATCTTTGGGATACAACACAACTCGCTGGAGGCCGGGGTCGCCTTCGCCGCTATTGTGAATTGCTTTCATTGATCCGTATCTTTGGGATACAACACAACTCGCTGGAGGCCGGGGTCGCCTTCGCCGCTATTGTGAATTGCTTTCATTGATCCGTATCTTTGGGATACAACACAACTCGCTGGAGGCCGGGGTCGCCTTCGCCGCTATTGTGAATTGCTTTCATTTATCCGTATCTTTGGGATACAACACAACTCGCTGGAAGCCGGGGTCGCCTTCGCCGCTGTTGTGAATTGCTTTCATTTATCCGTATCTTTGGGATACAACACAACCTTTAATATATATTTAACAGTGTCCGGAGTGTTGTGAATTGCTTTCATTTATCCGTATCTTTGGGATACAACACAACCGTCTTTTAAAAATTACCGTGGAACTCTAAGTTGTGAATTGCTTTCATTTATCCGTATCTTTGGGATACAACACAACATGATGGATAACATAGACTTTAAGATTAATGTTGTGAATTGCTTTCATTTATCCGTATCTTTGGGATACAACACAACAGACATAGCACTGGTATCGGCGTTACTTTCGTTGTGAATTGCTTTCATTTATCCGTATCTTTGGGATACGACACAACATTGCTTCGGACGGGGCTTTGGTTTTTTGTGTTGTGAATTGCTTTCATTCATCCGTATCTTTGGGATACGACACAACATTGCTTCGGACGGGGCTTTGGTTTTTTGTGTTGTGAATTGCTTTCATTCATCCGTATCTTTGGGATACGACACAACATTGCTTCGGACGGGGCTTTGGTTTTTTGTGTTGTGAATTGCTTTCATTTATCCGTATCTTTGGGATACAACACAACTCCTTCAGTTACCGGACTAATTATTGTTTGGTTGTGAATTGCTTTCATTTATCCGTATCTTTGGGATACAGCACAACTTCTAGACTTATTATAAGGATGTATAAGCGGTTGTGAATTGCTTTCATTCATCCGTATCTTTGGGATACAGCACAACTTCTAGACTTATTATAAGGATGTATAAGCGGTTGTGAATTGCTTTCATTCATCCGTATCTTTGGGATACAGCACAACTTCTAGACTTATTATAAGGATGTATAAGCGGTTGTGAATTGCTTTCATTTATCCGTATCTTTGGGATACAACACAACGAGCGATGAATTGCTCCCAGCCATTCCACAGTTGTGAATTGCTTTCATTTATCCGTATCTTTGGGATACAGCACAACTTCTAGACTTATTATAAGGATGTATAAGCGGTTGTGAATTGCTTTCATTTCTCCGTATCTTTGGGATACAGCACAACTTCTAGACTTATTATAAGGATGTATAAGCGGTTGTGAATTGCTTTCATTTCTCCGTATCTTTGGGATACAGCACAACTTCTAGACTTATTATAAGGATGTATAAGCGGTTGTGAATTGCTTTCATTTATCCGTATCTTTGGGATACAACACAACTTCTAGACTTATTATAAGGATGTATAAGCAGTTGTGAATTGCTTTCATTTATCCGTATCTTTGGGATACACCACAACACCACTTTCTGTGGTATCTGTGCCAGATCCACTTCTAACCTCTCTCCCCTCTCCATATCTTTGGGATACAACACAACCTTTCCTATATATTTACCCGTGTCCGGCGTGTTGTGCATTGCTTTCATTTATCCGTATCTTTGGGATACACCACAACACCACTTTCTGTGGTATCAGCGTTCGATTCGTTGTGAATTGCTTTCATTTATCCGTATCTTTGGGATACAACACAACCATATTAATGAACTCTTGCTCTTCAATCTTGTTGTGAATTGCTTTCATTTATCCGTATCTTTGGGATACAACACAACCTTTAATATATATTTAACAGTGTCCGGCGTGTTGTGAATTGCTTTCATTTATCCGTATCTTTGGGATACAACACAACCTTTAATATATATTTAACAGTGTCCGGCGTGTTGTGAATTGCTTTCATTTATCCGTATCTTTGGGATACAACACAACCTTTAATATATATTTAACAGTGTCCGGCGTGTTGTGAATTGCTTTCATTTATCCGTATCTTTGGGATACAACACAACCTTTAATATATATTTAACAGTGTCCGGCGTGTTGTGAATTGCTTTCATTTATCCGTATCTTTGGGATACAACACAACCATTCCAATGAATTTTCATGGTTTCAGCATGTTGTGAATTGCTTTCATTTATCCGTATCTTTGGGATACAACACAACATACTTGAACATGGTTTGCTCATCAGTCTTGTTGTGAATTGCTTTCATTTATCCGTATCTTTGGGAGACAACACAACATACTTGAACATGGTGTGCTCATCAGTCTTGTTGTGAATTGCTTTCATTTATCCGCATCTTTGGGATACAACACAACATACTTGAACGTGTTCTACTCGTCAGTCTTGTTGTGAATTGCTTTCATTTATCCGCATCTTTGGGATACAACACAACATACTTGAACGTGTTCTACTCGTCAGTCTTGTTGTGAATTGCTTTCATTTATCCGTATCTTTGGGATACAACACAACCAAGTTGGTAACTGGTTTGGGCATCAAGATGTTGTGAATTGCTTTCATTTATCCGTATCTTTGGGAGACAACACAACTGCATTTTCTGCAGTTGCATACTCAACTCCAGTTGTGAATTGCTTTCATTTATCCGTATCTTTGGGAGACAACACAACTGCATTTTCTGCAGTTGCATACTCAACTCCAGTTGTGAATTGCTTTCATTTATCCGTATCTTTGGGAGACAACACAACTGCATTTTCTGCAGTTGCATACTCAACTCCAGTTGTGAATTGCTTTCATTTATCCGTATCTTTGGGATACAACACAACTGCATTTTCTGCAGTTGCATACTCAACTCCAGTTGTGAATTGCTTTCATTTATCCGTATCTTTGGGATACAACACAACCTCAACATTTAACCCACTGAATTGCAGTGGGTTTATTTATTAATTAGGATTTAAAAAATCAGAATAGTTCGAGCTGTTGGAAGGTTGGTGGCGGTTCTTCTTTATTCCTGGCAAAGAAGATTTCGATATCGCCGAACTGTTTATCTGTAATGCACATAATCGCTACTTTTCCGGCTTTAGGCAGCATAAATTTGACGCGCTTTATATGCACTTCCGCATTTTCACGGCTCGGACAGTGACGTACGTACATGGAAAACTGGAACAGCGTAAAGCCATCATCGATCAGAGCTTTCCGGAAACGGTTAGCATCCTTCATATTGGCTTTCGTTTCGGTCGGGAGATCATATAATACTATTACCCACATAATCCGGTATGCGTTAAACCTTTCGGCGTCCATATTTTTATTTGTAAAATGTACAATGTAAAAAGTAAAAAGTAATTTAATTCATCAGATCAGTTCAGGATAAGAGATCAGCCGTTTTTCTCCGGTATAGCATTTGTAAAGAGATGAGGCCGTGGTTTTTACCGCCACCATTAATGGCCTTGTTTTATCGTCGATGCGTACGTCTTTGGTCGCAATCTGCAGCATATAGGCTTTGAAATCTTTCGACAGTTCATCATTCTCAGGATGCAGTTTAAGCCACTGCATGACCAGCAAATCTACGAAAGGACGGTAAGGTTCCATCAGATCGTCCGCCAGGCAATAAGGATTGTATTTATTTTTATGAAAAATGCCAAGAACCGGGAGCAGTCCTGTTTCAACGATTGCCCGGGCAACAATGCTCCGGAGTACCGCATAACCGAAATTAAAAAATTGATTGGGTGAATCACCAAAACGCTGTCTGAGAAAATCCAGGCTGATGAGGTACTTCCAGTAATGCTGGGCGGCAATCCCTTCCATATTGGTCATATCACCGGATTTTACATTTCTCTGATACTCAATCATCGGCTCATAGTAATTTCCCAATTTCATCAGGACATTTTTCTGATTTTCGATCTTGCACTCCACGGTCTGTTTCCACAGCTGCTTCTTTAAAGGCTCACTGGCTTCCAGCTGGTCTTTAACCCGATCCGAATGTTCGGTATGGCCGTACAGCGGCAACATGATTCCATGCGGCAGGTGATGGGCATCGCAGCTTACGACTACGACGTTATTTCCCATCATTTTCTGGATCAGGTTGTGTGAGACGGTAATCTGGAAATGGTCGAGCATCAGCAACCCCAGATCTTCCACGGGAACACTCCCCTTTTCCGCTTTCGTTTCCGGACAGAGAATTTTCAGCTGCTCGTCTTTGAGCTTAAGGTAAGCCGGATTGCCGATATAAACTGAGCGGGTGATCATGGTTTTTAGTTTTTAAGGGTTAATTATAAAATTCATCAAAGATATCCTTCATATCATCGGCGAAACCATATCCACAGTTTTCCGACCACTTGACACATCGCTCTGCACGGGCTCTAAAATGGTACATCAGATTATTCTTTTTTAAAAATACCATTGCCGCTTTGTAATTATTAAACGTACCATTGTAAAATTGTTCGGAATAATCACCGAATAGTGCAGTCAATTCACAGGCACTCTCAGGTAAATATAACATGACGTCCGCCAGGTATTCCGGGGACGGCTGCAGATTCTTAAAATCTGAAATTGCCCGTTTTGCCACAGAAAACTTTTCGGTACTCCTCATCGGATTTTCCACATTGAATTCTTTGCGGATCAGCCTTTTATATTTTTCTGCCAGCAGTTTTTCATTGGCCGGATTAAGATAAAACTTATAAAACTCCTGAACTGAACTATTTTTTTCATACAGATCCAGGATATGTTTGATGAGCTTTTCTTTTGTAAGCTTTTGAAGCTCTTTTTTGAGGTCTGTTTTAGACATTTTAATAATTTTTTTATGCTTTTGAAATGTTTCCGAGACGGTCTACTTTAATTTCTAAAAAAACTTTACCCTGTCCTAATTCTCGGTATGTCTATATAACGGAATCATAATTCCGTGCGGCAGATGATGAGCGTCACAGCTTATGACTACGAAACTATCTCCCATCATTTTCTGGATCAGTTTGTGCGAGACGGTAATCCGATAATGGTCCAACATCAGAAGCCTTAAATCTTCAACAGGTACACTTCCTTTTTCCGTTTTCATTTCGGGAGAGAGGATTTTCATTTGCTCATCCTTGAGCTTGAGGTATGCGGGATTGCATATGTAAATAGAGCGGATTATCATAAACTAAATTGTCTTATTTTTCCCAATATGGTTTTATACCTTTACCTAATTTATCAATCTCAACCTTAATACAACGTTTCCACATATTTGTATCACCATATTTAATTTGCTCTTCCAATTTTTCTGTATTTAAAATGTTTTCAGCTTCATCTCCATTTACTCTAATGGAATCAGACTTATAAAGATGTTGGAATACAATTTCATTTCTACTTGGCGTCATTTCTTTTACGACAAAAAGCTTCGGAATAATCTCTTTTTTATCATTCCAATTAATTTCTAGAATTTGCTCATCTGTCAATAACTCATCTGGAATATAAGCTATGTCATTTTTAGATAACGTAAATAACAATTTACAGCCTTCCTTTTTTACTAGTGTTCGATAATCAATTTTATCTGGTTTTTCTAAAGTAACGATTTTTACAGCATCAAAAAACTTCAAAAATTCCAATTCTCGCTTAGCATCTTTCCTATTCGTATCTTCTGGAACTAAAACATAAGTCATAAATACATCTCTTGAATAGACATATCGACCATCTTTTAGTTCATATAAATCTTGGAAGAAGCTTTTTTGTCTTGCTTTTTTAACAGGAGTAGGCCTATCCGATAAGAAAATTGGATTAGAAACATATGTTTCTTTCAATTCATCAAGCGAAAATTCTGATAGCTTATTTTTAATTGCAATAGTCATTTCCGATTTTGCATACTCGATGTTTTCTAAATCTGATTGCTGTAAATCTTTTATTTCAATCCAATTATGTTTCCCATCTTTTTGTCGTATCCTAACTTCGTAAATGGCGTTATTATATAGAGGAATTTCTTTTACTTCCCTGATTCTATTGTTCTCATCTTCTTTGAAAGGCAACTTCAACGCTTTTATTTCAGCAATTTTTTTGTTGACATAATTCAAACGAAATAGTCCAATTCTTCTTAATCTTGGATTGGCAAAGTCTTTTATCTCCTTTTCATTGTTCAAATCCATTGATAATCCCATTGGTCTTACCGATGCATTTTTTTTTGTAAAAGTTGACAACCAAGTCATTTTCTCTCCCGATTTTTCATGAATAAAAAGCTTCTCATCTTCTATTCTTTTCAAAACTTTTTTAGAAAAATCTTTTACAGTTTGCAAATTGAATTTTTCGGCATCATATTCCTCAAATAATGATATTAAAACATTTTGATATTTTTCTTTCAGTATTGTCTCCTTAATGATTTCATTAAAAGATTTAAAGCGAACCAATGTTTGATTTTGGTTCTCAAATTTCTTTTTAAATAATAAAGGAATAATTCTTACAATATCAATTTTCTCGTTTTCAAAATATTTTTTCTTTGTGTAATTGGTTTGCAAATGCAATTCGCCTCTCACAGAAGCTACTTTGCCGGAATTAATATCTTTATTATTTCGATGTTTTGATGGACTGATTAAGACATTTGAATTTTTATGCGAAATCAATACATTTTTCAAAGCCTCTTTTACTTCCGGGATAAATTTCCTTTCATCCCAAGGAAATTTGAATTTACTACTACTGTTTCCCAAACAGACATCGGTTTTTATATGTTTGTATTTTGCTTTTTTACTATCATCATTCTCAATATCTGCACTATTAATTGCATTCAAATTATTGATGTATTGAATATGATTTTGTTTTGTACAGGCAATGATTATAGCGTCTAAAGCGTGATGACGGTGGTCAATTCTTTTAGACATTCCCGCAAATTTCTCAACATCTTCATATTGATTTGTTTTATTGTTAAAATGCCTTGTAATATATTTTAAGTTTAATCTGTCTTTCGTTTCTCCGTTATTGAATTTAACAAAACGTTCTTCCACTAATTCCTTCCAAACATCATTTAGCTTCCAGTTTTCTCTAAGTATGTCTGTAATAGCTCCAGATGTTACCCAAACTTTATCTGGACCTACTAATTCTCCCAATTTTTCTTTCAATTTTTTATTGATATATTGAGTTTCCTTCAACGTTCTTTCTATTGGGTCTTCGGGAATTTCTTTACGTAGAAGATTATTTCTTTTCCCACTTTTTGGAAACATTTCTTTCACGTGATTTTCCCATTGAGATGCAGAAACAAGCGAAATTTCTTTCTTACCGACTTTTACTGTTCCGGCTGGATTTCTTTTGCTCACAATAAATTCATAAGCTGTTTTATTTCCTTTCTCCTGATTAACTTCCCTCCAGGTAATCACTTTATTGGCGTAAGCGTTAGAATAATATCTTTGTCTAGGAATGATGTGTTCTATTTCTACTACTTTTCCTCTCGCAAAAACATCTGTCAACGGAATGGGCTGATTGGTATATGGACATTTAAAATTTTGCTCCAACCACAAAAGATATTTCGTCACCTCAGCTTTAGTCGGCTCTGTAAGTTTGTATTCTTTTTCCTTAGTTTTAAATTCCACCGGTTTCTGGTACTTAACTACATCTTCTATGATTTTAATTTTATCCAAATTACTTCCGGAAATTTCCGTATCCAATTGAGAAACATCTCTATCATCTTCTAGCATTGCCTGCTTTATTTCCCGGAGCATTTTCTTTGCCCATTCATTTTTTGCTGTATTGTTATTCATTCCTTCCCACATTTGCTGACGTTCATCTGCGCTTGCACGAAGCTCTCGGCTCAACTCTATTCTTACTTCATCAAAACCATATTCTTTTTTAAGTAGATTTACAATTGAAATTGTTTCATTTACAATTTTTTCAACTACTGGATTATTCATTGAATGATTTTTTAACCGTTCCATTATTTTCATGACGGAACTCCTTTTAGAGGAATGTGAACCGTAAACAATTGCGGCAGCTTCCCAATAATTGAGATACTTAAAATCATTTTCGTTCGAAAATTTGGACAATCTGATTCTTGCTTTCCTATCTGTTACAAAATCCTTTAATCCACTCAATTTTTCACCTTCATCAACATCAGTTTCTGAAGAATTTAATGAAATCAATTCATCAACTTTCGTTTTTGTAATTTTTGAATAGTTAATACCATCACTCATTAAGGGAAGTAAATTCCGAATTGCTTTCGCCGATATATTAGCCATTCCCGCATCGTCAAACTGCACCTTAGCAAGTGTCAAACATATCTCGTCATCAAAGGCAAAATGCCTTTTAATAATTGAAGCAACTTTAACAACGTCACTATTCGTAATATCATAAATTATCTCCCAAAGCAGTTGAAGATTGGTTACTTTTTTATTTTGGTGGTGAAGTTCCTCAAACCATTCAGCTGATTTATCTTTCAGAATGTTTCGTAGTTCAGCTTTTGTAGTGTTACCTTTCAGTTTTATATCATCATAACTTCCATCTCTTTTTCTTTTTCTAAAATTGACCGAAAAGAATTCTTCTACAACCTCACCTGTCTCTAAATCTAAACCTTGTTTTTTAGAAACTTTCGCTTTTCTTTTTTCTTCAATCTCGTCATAAGTATCCAAGCCTAATTCATCCTTAACAAAAGTTCGCCAACTCAAAGTTTTACTTCCTTGTAATTTTTTGAATAAAAGTCGTTTTACTTCTTCAATAGTTTTACCTGTACGTTTTTCACACAATTCCGCATTTTCAAACAGGTTTATTTTTTCATCAGCAGTATTCCAAATTAATCTAACATTATTGATTTGTTGCCATACCTTAAAATTCTGAAAAATAGGGTGACTTCTCGGGACAACCGTTCTACCAATATGCTCTTCTCTTAATTCTTTCGTTCCAGTTCCTTTAATAGCAAATTCTCTTTTAACCTTTATTTTCTCGAATTCACATCTGCCTTTACTTTTGGTTTGTTGCCAAGGTCTTTGATAAAAAATGATTTTATCTTTTATTAAAGTTTTTAGTTGTTCTTTATTACCATCTTTAGTAATTACACCATTAAGTACAGTGCTGTAATCTTTAAAAACTTCTTTAACTAAATTACTTATATCAATTTTGTCAAAAAACTCTTTATGAAATTCGTATTGTAAAGCCCAAATAGCATCAAATTCTTTTTCATACCATTCTCGATTGACAACATTATTTCTTATTCGAGATAAGTTTGACAGTTCATAAAAGTTTCTATAAAAATAAGAGCCTACTGTTCCTCTGGTTTTACACCAATCAGAAAGATTTTTGTGTAAAGTTTGATATTTATATTTCCAATCTGTTGCATCAGGTTTTGTTGGAGTAATTTTATAATATTCTTCGACTATAACTTTACCTTTTTTGTTTTGTTTAAATTCAGGAGCTTTAATGGTAATAAAATCACCTAAAACAAAATCAATTTCTTTCTTAAAAACGTAGCCTTCAATTTCTTCAAACACATTCTTTTCATCATCTTCAATAATGATGTAAGGCTCAACAAAGCGTAATTTCACTTTAAATTGATAATACTTAACCTCTTCAGTACTTCCTTTTTCAAATACTGGAGTTCTGTTTTCCCAATCTAACTCAACAACTTCAGTTAGATAATAATCAAACTTTATTTCCTCATCTTTTGCAAAACGGTCACTGCTATATCCTCTTAACTGATTTAAATGTAGAAGAACTCGAGCTAATTCCGGCAGTGTGATTTTTTCTTTTGTAGCCCTTTCCCGCAATCCGTAAAGCGCTTTACCAATATCATTCTCTTTTCCTCTTTTCCCTTTTTTGTTGGTAAAATAAGATTCATCCGGAGTTATTCCCAAAACTGAAAGCACTTTATAAAGCTTATTTCTCCTTAATTTATAGCGATTCCGTATTCTTCTGACACCACGAAACTTTCTTCGGTTCGCCGTCGGAGTAAGTGTACTTCCTTTCGGGTCGTTTAATTTTAAACCTCTATCAAATCTATCAGTATCTTGATTGATAATTCTGACGCCTACTGCATCTTTAAAAATTCCAATTCGGTCATTATTAATATCCGTAACAGCTAGTTTATCAGAAATAAAATTTTTATTTTTTTCGTCACTAATTTCAATAATGGAATAGCCAATGCTGGTGGTTCCAATGTCTAATCCAAGAATTTTTTTTATTTCCATAATAATAGTTTTATCGAAGTGTTGTTTCTCAAATATTTTCTATACATTTGCATTAAGCAAAGTTAACAATTTATCTAACTCATTTATCAAATGGTTGAGTTTTATTATTCTCATCAGATAACAAAACTAACAACTTGTTCGTCAGATGACAGAAATCATTAGTTATTCAAATTTTATTTAAGAGAATTTGAGAAACAAGTTGTGAATTGCTTTTTTTTTCACTTATTTCTGTCATTTGTTTTTATTTTTTAAATATAAAAAGAAAGTATTTCAATAAATTACGGTTTCCCATATTTTCATTAAAAAAATATTATTTACATTTGTATCAAGCAATTCACAATAAATATTTAATGTTGTGAAAACATTCAAAGCGGCGCAAGTCGCTTTTTTTATTTTATTATTAAAGACTTAAACAAAAAAGCCACCCCTAAAAGGAGCGGCCTACAAGATTAGATCTAACAATATTATTTTTTCGCTTTTACGTCTACGGCGATTTCGATGTCTTTGCTGATCATCCATTCTGCAGGATCGGTTTCGGAAGTTCCGAACTTGATGCCCCAGTCGGCTCTGTTTACGGTAAATTTAGCCTGTACGGATGCTGCATTTTCCATCACGTCTACTTTAGCCGGGAAGGTAACGTTCATTGTTTTTCCGGATAGGGTAAGGTTTCCGCTTACGGTTTTGTTGGCTCCGGCTACAGCGTCTTTGGAAGGATCCTTAAGATCGGTCACGCTGGTGATTTTGAAGTCTGCGGTTGGGTTTTTAGCCGTATCGAAGAAATCAGGATTCTTCAGGTGAGCTTCAAGATCCGTGTATTTTTTGTCTTTTTCGGTTACGGAAGCCGGGTCTACTTTCAGGGAGTTCATATCGATCACGAAGTTACCGGCGGTTACGTTTCCGTTTTCAATACTCAGGTCTCCGGATTTTACCATTAAAGTTCCCCAACGTGGCGCCATTCCTCCTTTGTGGAAAGCTTTCCAGTTTACGACCGATCCTGTAACATCTACCGGCAATACTTCCCCTTTGCTTTCCGCTACGGTTTTCTCGGTAGACGTTGCTGCATTTTCAGCCGATTTGTCTTTGTTACAAGATGCCGCAAGCATTCCTACAGCTACCAATGCAATAACACTAAGTTTTTTCATATTATTTATTTTATTAAAAAGTTTCTCCGTTAAATATAAGCAAAATGAAAGATCCCGCAAGAGTTTTCATTTAAAAACCAAAGATAGTACCTTCCCCATTCTCTTATCTTGACCTACATCAATAAATTAAAAACTGTATGATTTTGTAAGGTGGAAAGCGCGAAGACGCAAAACCTTAAAAGATGCTGTTTTAAAAGCGCAATGATTTTATCTTTGATTAAATTGAAAGCTGCTTATTTATCTATAATTATTGTACAAACGTCATACAAATTTGACAACGCCAAATTATTTGCGTCTTGATTAAGCAATGTATCTGTCCGATTTCCTGCGTCTTTGCGAAATTTCCAATATTCCCGAAAGACATCTTCACCCCCATCAGGTAACGTTTTATCATCAAAAGAAACAATACAATGATCTGTTGTTTTTTTACGGAATACCGCCGCCATTTCCAAAAAGAATGTATTTTAGCCGTTTAAAATTTCATATGAACACGATCAAGTATATCCAACAATCCCTCAATATATCCGAAAAAAGCATCAGCGCCACGCTGGACCTGCTGGCGGAAGACTGCACCATTCCTTTTATTTCCCGCTACCGAAAAGACCGGACCGGAAACCTCGATGAAACGCAGATCGAACAGATTGCTAAACTCAGCAAGCAGTTTGAGGACCTGGTAAAACGAAAGGAAAGCATTTTAAAATCGATTGAAGAGCAACAGGCGCTCACCCCGGAGCTGCACCAAAGAATACAGGAAAGCTTCGATCTTCAGGAACTGGAAGATCTATATCTCCCTTTCAAAAAAAGAAAAAAGACGAAAGCCGATGCCGCAAAGGAAAAAGGACTGGAACCTCTGGCCAGGATCATCATGAGCCAGAAAGCACAGGATATCCGGTTTACGGCTTCAAAATACCTGAACGATCAGGTCTCATCCGAAGAAGAAGCCTTGCAGGGCGCGCGCGACATCATGGCGGAATGGATCAATGAGAATATGTACGTCCGGAAAAACCTGCGGCGGCTGTTTCAACGGAAAGCGGTGATTACCTCCAAAGCCGTAAAGGCTAAAAAGGAAGAAGAGGAGGCGCAGAAATTCTCGCAGTATTTTGAATGGGAAGAAAGCCTGAACAGGGCACCTTCCCACCGGCTGTTGGCCATGCTGAGGGCAGAGGCGGAAGGCTTCGTAAAAACGAACATCGGGATCGATAAGGAAGAAGCCATTGAATTTATTGAAAAAGCCATCATCAAATCAAATAACGATTCGGCGGAACAGATTTCACTTGCTATTAAAGACAGCTATAAAAGGCTGCTGGAACCTGCCATTTCCAACGAAGCTTTGCAGGAAGCCAAAGAAAAAGCGGATAAAAAAGCCATTGAGATCTTCTCTGAAAACTTATCACAGCTTCTGCTCGCCCCACCCTTGGGCGAAAAGCGGATCCTGGCCATCGATCCGGGGTACAGAAGCGGCTGTAAAATAGTTTGCCTTGATGAAAAAGGCGATCTTCTTCACAACGAAACCATTTACCCTCATGCGCCGCAGAACGAAAGCGGAATGGCGATGAAAAAGATCCGCTCAATGGTCAATGCCTATACTATTGAAGCGATTTCCATCGGGAACGGAACCGCCAGCCGCGAAACGGAGTTTTTCATCAAGAAAATTGCCTTTGACAAACCCCTCCAGGTTTTCGTGGTGTCGGAAGCCGGAGCCTCGGTATATTCGGCAAGTAAAATGGCCCGCGACGAATTCCCGAATTATGATGTAACCGTCCGAGGTGCCGTCTCGATCGGAAGAAGGCTGGCGGATCCGCTGGCTGAGCTTGTAAAAATAGACCCGAAATCCATCGGAGTCGGACAGTACCAGCATGATGTCGACCAGACTCAACTGAAAAACGAACTCGATACAACGGTGATGAAATGCGTGAATTCAGTAGGCATCAACCTCAACACAGCCAGCAAAGCTTTGCTGAGCTACGTTTCGGGGATCGGTGAAAAGATGGCAGAAAATATCGTGAATTACCGCGCGGAAAACGGCGCTTTTGAAGACCGGAAGCAGCTGAAGAAAGTTCCCAGGTTAGGAGAGAAAGCTTTTCAGCAGGCAGCGGCATTCGTCAGGATCCACCATGCTAAGAATCCGCTGGACAATTCCGCCGTTCACCCTGAAGCTTATGGCATTGTAGAGAAAATGGCAAAGGACCTCGGAATAAAAACCAACGAACTTATTGCCAACAAAGAGAAGATCGCACTGATCCGCCCGGAACAGTACATTACCGGGGAAATCGGAATCTTATCCATTAAAGATATCCTGAAAGAGCTGGAAAAGCCGGGACTGGACCCGAGAAAAGCGGCGAAGGTATTCGAGTTCGATCCGAAAGTAAAAAGCATCAAAGACCTCAAAACCGGTATGATTCTCCCGGGAATAGTAAACAATATCACGGCTTTCGGATGTTTCGTAGACCTGGGCATCAAAGAAAGCGGACTGGTCCATATCTCCCAGCTTAAAGAAGGCTTTGTTTCCGATGTGAATGAAGTGGTGAAACTGCACCAGCACGTACAGGTAAAAGTAACGGATGTGGATGAAGCGAGGAAAAGGGTTCAGCTGAGCATGATCATTTAAAGTGAATGGTGAATGGTCAATTCGCTGCGCTTTTCAATTTTACTTAATTCACCATTGACTTGCGTAGCAAAATTCACTAT
>NZ_JBHGAQ010000026.1:0-44224 GCF_042610505.1 Chryseobacterium sp. sg2396
AAGAAAATTTAACTCAAACAGCTTCTTAAATTTAAAGTAACCGATGGTTCCACCTTTATGATAAAGCCAGGAACCGTATTGCTGGCAGAAGACTTAAAAGGAAAAGGTCACAGCTGGGATATGGTGAAGAGCAAAGTCTGGGAAAGGCTTTACATCCCGATTGCGGAAGATGCCGATGATTTCTTTATTGTAGACAAAGATCAGGACTAACTTCAGTTAATCTGATGTTTATGTGAATTCGTATAATGGAAAAGCAGCCATCGGGCTGCTTTTTATGTAATACAGAATGTATTTCTGAATTTTCAAACGCAAAGTTTTGCTTTTCACAATGCATAATATAAGAAAGCTAAGAAGGATCAGCAAGCTGATCTGCTGAAGCGAACGGATAAGGCGCCCGCTTCATCAGCGGCATTGGCCGCTCTCCTTTGCTCCCTTTAAAAATAAGCAGAGCCATCATTAAACTTTGCGTTAATTTTATTCATGAATTTTAGTAATCGATGTACTG
The DNA here is from genome assembly GCF_042610505.1 of Chryseobacterium sp. sg2396. NCBI lineage: Bacteria > Pseudomonadati > Bacteroidota > Flavobacteriia > Flavobacteriales > Weeksellaceae > Chryseobacterium > Chryseobacterium sp. sg2396. The sequence continues at coordinate 506 of NZ_JBHGAQ010000026.1, forward strand.
ATGCTTATGTAAATTCGTACAATGGAAATTATGTTCAATTTCTTTAGGATCCGGAAGTATAATGCTGTAAATAAAAACTTCCAGCATCCTGCTTCACTCTTCCAGCTTATTCATTTTAAAATTACTTAAACTTCTTGAAAATCAAAGTAGCATTATGACCTCCGAATCCGAAAGCATTGCTTAAAGCATAATTGATATCCTTCTCTTTAGCCTCTGCAAAAACGATATTGATATCTTTTGGAATATTTTCATCGATGTTGTGAAGGTTAATCGTCGGCGGAATGATTCCGTTTTCAATGGCCTTGATCGACAGGATGGCTTCTGCCGCTCCGGCAGCGCCCAGCAAATGCCCGGTCATCGATTTGGTAGCACTGATGTCCAGGTTTTTGCTTCCTTTAAAAAGTTTATTGATTCCGTTCAGTTCCACCAGGTCGCCCATTGGGGTGGAGGTAGCGTGCGGGTTAATATAATCGATGTCATCGGTGTTGATGCCTGCTTCGTTTAGTGCCAGCTGCATGGCTTTGATGGCTCCCGTTCCTTCAGGATGCGGTGCGGTCATGTGATAGGCATCGGCGGTCATGGCTGCGCCTGCAAGTTCGGCATAGATCTTTGCACCTCTTGCTTTGGCGTGTTCATATTCTTCTAAGATTAAAGCACCGGCTCCTTCTCCCATCACGAATCCGTCACGGTCTGCATCGTATGGCCGGCTGGCTGTGGCAAAATCGTCATTCCGGGTAGACATGGCTTTCATAATGGAAAATCCTCCGACGGACGCAGGCGTGATGGCTGCCTCAGATCCACCGCTGACGATCACTTTGGCTTTACCTAACCGAATGTAGTTAAAAGCGTCCATCAATGCCGTATTGCCGGTAGCGCAGGCCGAAATCGTAGTGTAATTGATCCCCTGAAGCCCAAACTTCATCGAGATCATTCCCGAAGCCATATTGGCAATGAATTTAGGAACAAAAAAAGGATTGAATCTTGGAGTCCCGTCGCCTTTGGTGAATTCCATCACCTCGCTTTCGAAGGTCCACATGCCGCCCTGTCCGGTTCCCCAGATCACGCCGGTATCAAACGGATCCATCTTTTCAAGCTCAAGACCGGAATCTTTCAGTGCTTCAGCAGCAGAATACATGGCATATTGAGAAAAAAGATCGCTTCTTTTGATTTCGTTATGGGTTAAATAAACCTTCGGGTCAAAATTTTTAACCTCACAGGCAAAGTGGACTTTAAATTTTTCGGTGTCGAAGTGGGTGATTTTTCCGGCACCGCTGGTTCCGTTGATGCTGTTCTGCCAGAATTCCCCGACAGTATTTCCTAGAGGCGTCACTGCGCCAAGACCTGTAATAACAACTCTTTTCATTTAATTGCTTATTTTGAATAAATTGGAGGTTCCTCTGGCAATCAGGCGGGTTTTATCCGCATTCCAGATTTCGCATTCTGCGTTGACAAATTGCTTTCCTCTTTTGATGATTTTTGTTTCGGCTATAATAGGATCGTTTTCTTTGGCAGTTGAAAAATAATCAATGCTGTTGTTGATGGTGACAATAAAATTTTCTTCATTCAGGGAAAACATCGTTGCACCGATGATGTCGTCTATGATCGCAGCGGTAACACCTCCATGAAGGTTGCCCATCGGGTTCAGCCATTCCTTCCTTACGGTATACTGAAATTCAATCCGGCCTTCTTCCGCAGAAACCACCACCGGATTCAGCCATTTCATAAACGGGGAAGGGGAAGCTGTGAATTCTTTTCCGGTAAAGCTTTTCAGAACTGCTAATTTATCCATATTATATTTAATTTTTATTTTTCTGGAGATGTCGTGGCCAATTCTGTATCAATTATTTTGAGGATATGGTCCAGCGCAAGATGCAGGAATTTCTCATCGCCTGTGGTTTTAGACAACAAAATGCCGCCTTCGATGTTCATTACAAACAAAGAGGCATATTCCTCCGCATCCGGTTTTTCATTCAGCTCTCCGTTTTCCTGACCTTGGGTAATTACTTCTGAGATTTTGGCCATCCATTCGTCAAACGATTTTTTTACCTGATTTTTGAGATCCGGAAACGTATCGTCTGCTTCTGTTGCCGCATTCATCAGCGGGCATCCGCCACCTGAAGATACGGCATGCCAGTTTTCTCTGTAAAAAGCAACAAAGGCATATAATTTATCAGCAGCAGTAGGAAAGTCGTCACTGAACGCAAGGACCATATTCGCTTTTAACGAACCGGCATTATATCGATAGGCTTCGAGAGCCAGTTGGTCTTTGTTTTCAAAATTACCGTAGATGCTGCCTTTCGTTAATCCGGTCGCTTCAGAAATATCGGATAAAGACGTGGAAATATAGCCTTTGGTATTGAACAAAAAAGCTGTTTTCTCAATAATGAATTGTTTTGTCTTTTCCGCTTTCGACATAGGGCTGAATGAGAATACAAATATATGAAAATATACCGATCGGTATATTTATTTGGACGTATTTTTATTTGAAAGAGACAGACCGATTTTTTTAAATGGAAAAACGGGCCGAAAGCCCGTTTTTATGGTAAGATTTATCCAGAATAAATCTTTTACAGGTTGTATTAATTATTAATTAGCTAAAGTTGCCTGCAAAGTAATTTCAAAGTTGAAAGCGGCGCTTACCGGACATCCTTCTTCTGCAATTTTAGCATATTTCTGAAACTCTTCTTCAGAGATTCCCGGAACTTTTGCCGTTAACGTAAGCTCGGATTTTGTAATCTTTCCAACACTCGGATCTAAAGTGATCACGGATTTGGTTGTTAATTCCTCAGGAGTGAAACCTGCCTGTGAAAGCTCTGCACTCAGTTTCATGGTGAAACATCCTGCATGTGCTGCTGCCAGCAATTCTTCCGGGTTGGTTCCTGTGCCTTCTTCAAAACGGCTGTTGAAAGAATATTGGGTCTGGTTTAAAGTGGAGCTCTGTGTTGTTAAATGTCCTTTTCCTTCTTTGATGGTACCGTTCCAAACGGCTGTTGCGTTACGTTTCATATTATTTCTAATTTATTATGGTTAACTCTGTTATTTTGATAGAGCAAAGGTATAGCAGATATTATTCCGAAGCGTTAGATAAAAAGAACTAAATCTTGTACTTTTTTCCCGAAATATAATTTTTTTTGAACTGAGCAGGGGTATTTCCGGTTTTAGCGGTAAAAAGACGGTTGAAATAGGCCGGATCTTCATAGCCTAAATCGTAGGCGATCTCTTTCACGGGCTTATCCGTATAAAACAGAAGCCGTTTGGCTTCCAGTAAAATCCGGTTAATAATAAACTGGTTCGGAGATTTCAGTTTTAAGTTTTTAAATTTATGAGTTAAGGTTTTGGGTGCAACATGAAGAAGCTCCGCATATTCTGAAACATGATGCTTTTCCCGGAAATGGATTTCCAGCAGCCGGCTGAAGTCCCGGAAAATTTCCAGTTCGTTGCCGGGGATTTTGATCTCATCGTTATCCAGGTTCTGCTTTTTCCATTTTCGGGTGGCGCGGATGATGATCTGTTTTACATAGGTACGGATCATTTCCTCGGCAGAAGAATCTTTACCTTCGAGTTCTTCCCTGATGTTTTGAAATAGATTTTTAATGACTGAATCTTCTACGTCGTCAAGCTCCACAAAAGGGATTTCAAAAACATTATGGAACAGCAGTCCGTCACAGGCTACTTCTTGATCATGGATCTGAATGCAGTAGAAATCACGGTTGTAGTAAATCAGCTGGGATACCCCTAATGTCTTTTCTACCTGCAAATGCTGACTGGTGAGAAAAAACAGGGCCGGCTTCTCAATGCTGTATTGTTTAAAATCTACCGTCAGTTCATATCCTGCCGGGACATAAAAAATTCTGATTTCGGAGGTATATCTTGTCTCCGTAAAGTTTTGCAGATTCTCTTCAGAAAAGGTTTCAAAACCCAGTCTTTTGTATTGGTCTTCAAAAATAAGCATCTCGGTGATGGATTTCTTTAGGGAAAGATACAAAAAAGCATGGCATTAAGTTATGTAGTTTCATAAGCCATGCTGAATGTTTTTAATAAGCTAAGTATAATATTAATATCAATAGAAATGGGCTTTAGCCCATTTACGCTATGGCGGATAATGAGCGGCTTTAGCCAAACCTACAATAAATTTCGGCTAAAGCCAATTTGGAATTACAATTTTCATATCGGGCTAAAGCCCGACGCAATTGATGAAATATGATCAATTAAATTTCAGCCAACTCATTTTATTTCACATCAAGTTCCCGTTAAATTAGCTGTAATTCATCCGGATCTTACTTTATTCAGATTCACTCCTAAAAATTCACATCCAGCCCTATGTAAAAATTAGCTTTCATAATCGGAGCATACACCATCCCGCCGTCGAAATAATTTCCGAAAGGATTTTTTACATCAATGATGGCATTTTTCTGGTAATAAGAAGTCAGGTTTTCACCTCCCAAGTAAGCCCTGATTTTCTTATTGAAGTTCTTTGAAACCTGAGCATTCAGAACTGCATAAGATCTGGAATACGCTGGAATCCGGAAAGCGGCCGGATTGGTTGAGGTGTCCGGAAGCTGCTGTTTTCCTACGACGTTTAGTGTCGTGTCGAAACTCCAGAAGTTTCCATTTTTACTTTTATTGGTTGAATAAGCCAGATTCAAAAATCCCCGGTGCTTTGCCATAAACGGAACTTCTCTTCTCCCGTTTAAGTAGTCTGCCTGCACATCGTAATATTTATACGCCAACCTTACCTCAAAATTTTTAAACGGCATAAAATCCCACTGCGTCTGGAATGAATTCGCGAAAGATTTCCCTTCGAGATTATAAAAAGTAAGCTGCTGCGGGGAATGGTCCAGATCCACCATTACCTGATCTTGGAAATCCGTTCTGAAAAAATCGGCCACAACGGTTGATTTTCTGCCGAAGATTTTAAACTCCTGTTGCAGGCTGGCTCCGTAGTTCCAGGCAATTTCAGGTTTTAACCCGTAAATATTTCCGCCGTTTTCTAAGATCTGAAGATTCCTGCTCGACGCAAAGTACTGCTGACTTTCCGCTAAAACATTGGCCGTTCTGAAGCCTCTTCCAGCAGACAACCTTAAAATCGTATGCGGCATAAAATCATATTTGAAATTCAGCCTTGGGGTAAATTGCGTTCCTGCCAAATTATGAAAGTCTATCCTGGCTCCGGCCACCAAAGTATATTTTATCCCGGTTAAAGTATATTCCGCAAAAGCTCCGGGAACAATTTCATTTCTTTTAAAATTGTCTGTTAAATAGATTTCATCATAACCGTCATACATAAAGCTTGCCCCGGCTTTGTATTTATGATTGGTATTCCCTAAAATACTTTCAAAGATAAGATTGGAATAATAGGTCTGCTGCTTTCCGGAATAATTTCTCAATCCGAAGAAGCTGTCCTGCTGATGATAGGTATACTGGTTCATCCAGCCTAAGCTTTGATAAGGTTTTCCTTTAAAAACATATCCTGTTTTATTCCAAACCTGAAATCGTGAAATATCAATCCCAACACCATACAGCGACTGCTGAGTTTGCGGAATTTTTTTATCGAAACCGAGCTGGCCGGCAGTTCTTTCATCTTTAATAAAATTGATTCCGAAATGCGACCCGAATCCTGATTTTTCAAGATCGTTATAGTTGAGCAAATAAGCTGCATTGAGCTGGGCGCCTTTGGGTCTGTCCAGGAAACCGTCTTTATTCATGTCGGTATCACCAAAAGTGCCGTTGCCATGAAGGAGAAAAGTCTGCGACCATTTGTCATCGATTTTAGAAACGCTGGTGATATTGGCTTCCGTTCTCCCGTTGAAATCAGCAAAAAGGTTTAATGATGTTTCGGGTTTCTCCACATTTTTCAGCAATTCCGTGTTGATCTGTCCGGTGATGCTTTCATAGCCATTGGTTACCGTACTTCCTCCTTTCGTCAGCTGGATGCTTTCGATCCACCGTCCCGGAATGAAATTCAGTCCGTACGCCGAAGCCAGTCCGCGGATTTCAGGCAGCAGCTCTTTTGTCAGACTGGTGTATTTTTGGTCCAGACCCAGCATTTTCAGCTGTTTGGTTCCCGTTACCGCGTTGCTGAAGGATACGTCTACCGTGGCATTGGTTTCAAAGCTTTCGGATAAATTACAACAAGCGGCTTTCAATAATTCTTTTTTATCAATGTTGAAAACCAGTCCGGCTTCTTTTTTCTGTAATGACGTGGCTGCTTTGGATCCCGTTACTGTTACACCCTCAATAAATTTTCCGGCAGCACGTTCAGTATTGGAAACATGATGCGCTGACTGTTCTGGTGCTTCAGCTTCTTCTAAATGAACTTTCGGATTTGCTGCCCCAAAAGGAATTGTCCGGTCATACAGGCAGCAGGAAGGAAGGTTTTTGTAAGTACTGTCGCTGGATTTGTACTTTTCGTTATCGTGACCGACTTCCGCTATCTTCTTCAAAATCTTGTCAGATGAGGTTTTAGCCGGATCAAAACTTAAGGCTATGGTCTGGGTTTCCGCATTCCATTCGGCAGCATCGGCACCGGCATTTTTTGCAGCCATTTCAATTCTGGCCTTGCAGGATTCGCAGTTGCCTTTTACATAAAATTCATTCTCCTTCTTTAAAGGATGACTGTGATTTTCTGTTGTTGCAGCCTGTGAATTCCGTTCATAATGGCAGCAGTCGGGAAGAGCCTCATAGCTGCTTTCAGTGGTTTTGAACCTTTCATTGTCATGACCGGCATCCGCTACTTTTTTTAAGATCCCGTCGGCCGAAACGGCATTGTCGGTTTCTATGGTTAACGTCTGAAGATCCACGGAATAAACCGCTGTTTTAGCCCCTGCTTTTTTGGCGGTGCTTTCAATCCTTTCTTTGCACATATTGCAGTTCCCTTTTACGGTAAAACTGTGTTTTAAAAGATTTTGAGCCGATATAAATGGGGCAGATACTAAGAATATACCAAGAATAATCCTGGAAATATATAATTTCATGGGTTTAAAAAATTTAGATTAATCAAATTAATGTCTCGATGTAGCAAAGTAATTATCTGAAGATCATTGATGAATTGCTAAACTGGAACATTGTTAAATTTATTTAATTAACCTATTTTCGGCGGTTGCCAGATTTCTTTTAAACGGTCTGAAAGAAAAGGGTCCGAATATTCGAACGGTAAATTTTTATCGGATTGGGAATAAGGAATTTCCGCCTGCAGATTCTTTAAGTACGGAGTTTCCATACAAGTGTAGCAGGTAACGCAGGCAGAGCAGCAATCGTCGCTGCATGAAGATTTTTTATTACCTTGATTTTCTTTGGAATGCTGCGGATGGTCTTTTCTACAGCAGCTCATTTCAGAATCATTTTTGCAGCAGGTTTCCTGCCTGTTTTGGGCATAGAAATTATCTTTGGGAACCAGAAAAATCCCCAAACAGAAAATAAGGCTTATGATCTGAAATAATTTCATGCTGCAAAAATACAAAATTTATGGCAAAGCTTCACCCACTTTCACGGCACAGTTATGCCAGGGCTCTCCATGTGGAGGGTTTGCCGCCGGTTTTGGACCAGTAGGTGCCGGTGTCGGAGTTTGTACCGGCGTATTCTGTGCCACTGCCTGAGCCGGTTGCTGTGAGGGTGCCGGTTTGCTGTTCAGCGGTTGTCCTACGGGTATATCACACCGGTGTCCCGGTTCTCCATGGGGCGGGTTCATGCCTTTCGGGGTTACGGTTTTTGCTTTTCCATTTTTATCAACGGTGAATTTTCCTGGCTGCAGGGCATTCGGATCGATCTGGATGGCTTGTCCCTGCTGAGTATTTACGGCAACATTTTGTGCGTTTTGCTGTTGGGGAGCTGAATTTAAAGGTTGTCCTACGGGAATATCGCACCGGTGTCCCGGCTGCCCGTGAGCAGGATTCATCCCGGCTGCGGTAACCGTTGCCGTTCCGGAACCGGTAGTGGTGATGCCCGCCTGGTCTATCAGGGAAGCCTTCGGAGCCTGGTTTACAGGAGCAGCCGGCTGCTCAACGCCTGCTTCTTCCGTAATGTAGGTGGCTCTTTCGTCTTTTTTACAGGAAACTGAAAATATGGAAATGGCCATCAGGCCCAATACTGTATTCTTCATATAAAACAAAATTAGCAAAACATTTTCAATTGCTTTGCTAACTTTATATGGATGATGATATTTTTGAAATTAATTCTTAACCAGAAGCCTAAACCCTTCCCCGTGAACGTTGATGATTTCCAGTCCTTCATCGTCTTTCAGCAGCTTACGGAGTTTTGCAATGTAAACGTCCATACTTCTTGCCGTAAAATAGTTCTCTTTTTTCCAGATCTTTCTCAACGCCAGGTCTCTTGGCATAAAGTCGTTTCTGTGGATGCACAGAAGCTTCAGCAGTTCATTCTCTTTCGGGGAAAGCTTATACTCATTATCTCCGACTCTTAGTTGTCTCAGCATGGAATCAAAGAAAATATTGCTGATCTTGAACTGTTCCTGCTCTTCATTTTCCAGGGTCGAGCTTCTCTGAAGAATGGCTTTGATTTTATATAAAAGCAATTCGGTATCGAAAGGCTTGGTGATATAATCATCGGCACCCAGCTGATAGCCTTTCAGGATGTCTTCCCTCATATTTCTTGCCGTAAGGAATATGATCGGCGTGTTCTTATCTATCTTTTTAACGTCTTCAGCTAAGGAGAACCCGTCTTTTTTCGGCATCATGACATCGAAAATACAGATGTCGAATTCGTTTTCCGTAAATTCTTTCAGTCCCTGTTCTCCATCGGTGGCCAGCGTAACCTCAAAATTATTTATCGTTAAATAATCCTTCAGCACTGCCCCAAAACTCTGGTCGTCTTCTACTAATAATATTCTGTTGCTCATAATTTTTAAATGATTAATGTTAATAATCAGAATGAACCCGTCACTCTCTTCTTCTGTATTTTGTTTTGGTTTATTTTTTTTAGCTCATCGGCAGTTTGATCGTAAAGGTGCTTCCTTTTCCTTTATAGGAATCTACGATAATCTGCCCTTTATGAAGTTCTACAATTTTTTTCACGTAGGAAAGCCCTAATCCCTGTCCTTTTACATTATGGATATTCCCGGTCTCTTCCCGGAAGAATTTCTCAAAAATTTTGGTTTTGTTCTGGGTTTCCATTCCCATTCCTTTATCCGAAACTTCGATCACATAAAAGTGGCCTTCGTTTCTAGTGCGGATCGTAATTTCCGGTGCTTCCGGCGAATATTTGTTGGCATTGTCGAGCAAGTTCACCAGCATATTGGAAATATGGAATTCATCTATTTTAAAAGTGTAATCTGTAGCATTGAATTCCTGTATTAGCTTTCCGTTTCTCTGCTGGACGATCAGGTTAAAAGATTCCGTTGTTTTTCTTATCAGTTCACGTACATTCGTCTCTCTCAAGAATAATTTTACTTCATTCCTTTCCAGTTTCGACATATTCAATACGTTCTCTACCTGCTTTTTCATCCTGATGTTTTCCTGCTTGATCAGTTCCGAATAGTATTTTACCTTATCCGGATTGGTCGCAATTTTATCGTTGGCTAAGGAATCAGTGGCCACGGAAATTGTTGCCAGCGGCGTCTTGAATTCATGCGACATATTGTTGATAAAATCCGTCTTCACTTCCGCCAGCTTTTTCTGCTTCATCATATAATTAATGGATATGATATAAATTCCTAAAATCGTTAACAACGAAAGGAAGGTACCCAGCAGCATCGGCCAGTTGTTCATCGCCAGGGAATAATCCTTTTTCGGGAAAACCAAAGCCAGACTGTATAAAGTCCTTTCTTTCTGGTCGGTAAACAAAGGATAGCTGTATGTGTTGTTGTCTTTCCGGTCCTTATAATCCCTGCTCACCACTTTTGTGAGGTTGTTGTTTTTATCGATAATTCCGTATCCGAATTTTGCAGAAATTCCACGTATTCTGAGCTCTTTGGTAATTACGGAATCGAGGACCTTGGAATTTACCCGCTTAGAAATCGGAAGGTTATTCCCTACGATTTTCGCATATTCTTTCATCGAATAATCTCCGTTCTCGATATCCTGGTTGAGGTCTGCCGTAAGGATACCGCGGTCTGTGGTGTCGCGTTTTATTTTATAGGCGGCTTCGTCGGTATATAATTTGGTAAGCTTAATGGAATCTCCCTTCTGAGAAATCGGAAGCTGGCTTTTTTCAATAATATTTTTCAGGTAAATGATTTGCCGTTGTTTCCCGGAATCCTCTACCTGCTGAATGGTTGTTAACGTCGGCTGATCGCTGTTGGCCAAAATATTGTTCCTGAAATCCTTGTTTTCAACATTTAAGTATTTATCAAGTTCGATTTCACCTATACTTTTCGTTGTTCCCTCCAGTGCCGAATACACTTTTGAGGAAAAATCCTGCTCCAAAGCGCCGTAATAATTTTTCAGCCAATAAAATTGGAGCGTAACAAAAACAATCAGTGAGATTGTCATAAACACCGAGATTATTGGAATGAATTTATTATTCATTTATCGTTTTTTAATAGTTCTTTAAAATAATGAATGTTAAAATTATTATTTTATGATTTGTTAAACAAAAAATAAGCCATAAAATTGTGTAATATTTCTTAAAAATGTGTTTTTTAACATTTATTTAGGAATTTTGAAATGTTTCGTACAGGTAAGAATGATGCTGAAATTAAATGTACTTTATCTGAAAATGGTCATATAGAATCTAATGTTATTTCCAACACAGATTTTGATGCAGAGTATTTACGTCAATAAAAAGAGCCTGTCAAAAAATTTTGGACAGCCTCTTTTTTTATATTTAAAATTAGAAAAATTAAATTTTCAGATAAGTTCCTCATCCTGAAAATACTGAATGATCGCCTTTTTCATTAAAAGCTGCTGCTCATTAGGCTTCAGTTCCGGAAGTTCTTCCAGCTTATCGAAATGCGGATAGCCATCATCGTCATAATGCGAAAACTTATAATACCCGAAAGGTTCCAGCAACCTGCATACCGCAATGTGAATAAGATTTACCTTATCGTCCTTTGTATATTTCTGATGGCCGCTGCCCAGTTCCTGAAGGCCTATCAGGAAAAGATAGGTTTCAATCGGCGCGTTTTTCTCGATATCAAAATTTTCAATGAAAAATTGTTCTACTTTCTGCCAGTATTCTGCTTCGTTCGTCATAGTTTATAAATCAATTCTCCTGATTGTTGTTAATATTGTCGGCTTTAGATTTTGCCGCATCCTGTTTCTTGCCAGATCTAGGAGCTGCTCAAATTTTTCATCCTTCTTTTCCCTCAGGTATTCCTGTTTTTCAATCCAGTTGATTCTGCTCTTTTGGAACAGATAATATACTATTGCAATACCAATAAAAATAATCAGGAGGGTCATATCTTAATTTTTATTTTCCAGTTTTATTAAAAATGCATATTCCAGGGCATCCTCTTTCAGTGACTCAAATCTCCCACTCGCTCCGCCATGGCCTGCACTCATGTCGGTTTTAAAAACCAGGAGATTATTATCCGTTTTCAGTTCCCTCAGTTTGGCTGTCCATTTGGCCGGTTCCCAATACTGAACCTGGGAATCGTGCAGTCCTGTGGTAATCAGGATATTCGGGTACTCTTTGGCTTCCACATTATCGTAAGGCGAATATTCCTTCATATAGTGATAGTATTCTTTGTCATTCGGATTTCCCCATTCATCGTATTCTCCGGTAGTTAACGGGATGGTGTCGTCCAACATGGTAGTTACCACATCCACAAAAGGCACCTGTGCCACGATTCCGTTAAAGAGAGCGGGCTCGTAATTCATTACAGCTCCTACCAGAAGGCCTCCGGCACTTCCGCCCATAGCGTACAAATGTTTCGAAGAAGTATAATTTTCTTTAATTAAAAACTTTCCGGCATCGATAAAATCGAAGAATGTATTTTTCTTGAACAGCATTTTGCCGTCTTCATACCATTCTCTCCCCAGGTATTCACCACCCCGGATGTGGGCAATGGCATAAATAAACCCTCTGTCCAGAATGGATAACCTTACATTCGAGAAACTTGCATCTACCGTATGGCCGTAACTTCCATATCCGTACAGCAACAATGGGGTGTCTGCAGATTTTTCCGTGTCTTTATGGTATACCAGCGAGATCGGGATTTTTGTTTCCCCGTCCCTGGAATCTGCCCAGATTCTTTCGGAAATATAATTTTCGGCAAAGAACTTCCCGCCCAGTACTTCCTGTTGTTTCAGGAGAACGGTAGTCTTTTCTTTCATGTTGTACTCGTAGGTAGAACTTGGCTGTATCAGCGAAGTATAGCCATAGCGCAGAATTTCAGTGTCGAATTCCAGGTTTGCCCCGATATAAGCCGTGTAGGTAGGATCGGAGAATGGCAGGTAATGCGATTCCTGTGTTTTTTCGTCAATGATTTTGATCTGTAAAAGACCCTGTTCTCTTTCCTCAAGGACCAGGTAGTTTTTAAAGATCTCAAAACCTTCCAGCAGTACTTCGGGACGGTGCGGGATAACATCCACCCAGTTTTCCATGCCGCAGTTATCGATCTTTGTTTTCACGATTTTGAAATTAAAAGCATCATCTGCGTTGGTAATGATGTAAAACTCGTCTTCATAATGTTCCACGGAATACTCCAGGTCATCGATCCTTGGCTGAATGATCGTCCAGTCCGCAAAAACATTGTCGGAAGGGATAAACCGGTGTTCGTCCGAAATCGTGCTGGAGCTTGCGATGAAAATATATTCAAGGGACTTCGTTTTGAAAACATTCACATCAAACGTTTCGTCTTCCTCATGGAAGATCAGCATATCCTCGGAAGCGTCGGTTCCCAGCTTATGGCGGTATACCTGAAAAGCCCTCAGGCTTTCATCTTTACGGATGTAGAAAACGTGTTCGTTGTCATTACCCCAGACCGCTTTTCCGGTAGTGTTCTCAATTTTATCCGGAAGAACTTCCCCGGTTTTCAGATTTTTGAAATTAATGGAATAAATCCTGCGGCTTACATTATCCGTGGAAAAAGAAGCCAGTTCGTTATTCGGAGAAACGGCAACACTTCCCACTTCAAAGTAGCTTTCGCCTTCCGCCAGAACATTTACGTCCAGGATTATTTCCTCTTCGTTGTCCAGGGTCTTGTGCTTTCTACAGAAAATAGGATATTCTTTTCCCTCTTCATAGCGCACAATATACCAGTATCCGTTGAAAAAATAAGGTAAAGATTCGTCGTCTTTTTTATAGCGGGCTTTCATTTCCTCAAAAAGTTCTTCCTGAAACGGTTCGGTATCTTTCATCACGAAATCGGCATAGGCGTTTTCTTCTTCGAGATATTTTATAACCTCCGGGTTTTCCCTTTCGTTGAGCCAGAAATAGTGGTCGATTCTTTTGTCACCGTGTGTTTCTAAGATTTTTTCTATTTTTTTTGCCTTTGGAGCTTCCATTCAATATTAATTCTTGTTCAAATTTAGTTAAAAAAAAACCATCTTTCCTGTATGAAAAGACGGTTGCTTTATATTTTTTACCGTAAAAACCTATTTATGAAGTGCTTTAATGTATTTTTCCAGAGCCATGGTCATGGATGGAGTTTCTTTGGTAGGTGCCATTAAATCTACTTTCAGGCCGGCTTCTTCCGCAGCGGCTGAGGTCGTGGAGCCGAAAACGCCAATTTTGGTATTTTCCTGCTTGAAATCAGGAAAATTCTGCTGCAAAGATTTTATTCCCTGCGGGCTGAAGAAGATAAGCATATCGTAATCCTTCACATTGATGTCGGTAAGGTCGCTGCATACCGTTCTGTACATGATGGCTCTTTTCCAATCCACATTGGAAGCTTCCATCGTCTTTGTAATATCCGGGCTCAGAACATCTGATGACGGAAGGAGGTATTTTTCTGTCGGAAACTTCTTGAAAAGAGGCAAAAGGTCGGAAAAATTCTTCTCCCCAAAGCTTATCTTTCTTTTTCTGTACACAATATGCTTCTGAAGGTAGTTTGCAATCGCTTCAGACTGGCAGATGTAACGCATCGTGTCAGGAACCGCAAAACGCAGCTCTTCCGCTAATCTGAAGTAATGGTCTATCGCATTTTTACTCGTAAAAATGATTCCGGTATATTGCGTAAGATCGATCTTCTGTGTTCTCAGTTCTTTATTGTCAACTCCTTCGACGTGGATGAAAGGACGGAAATCAATCTTTATCTTTTCCTTCTTTGCAATTTCCAGGTACGGAGACGACTCACTTGGCGCTGGTTGAGAAACCAATATAGACTTTATTCTCATCATTGACATTTATTAAAAAAATAATAGCTTCCAAAGCAACAAAACAGGTGCGATTTGGAGGGTGCAAATATACAAAAATTTATAATACCATTTTCCGGGTAAGATCTTGTTCTTGTGAAATAAATAGAAAAAAATCTTGAAAATGAAGACAAAAGAAAAAAAGAACAGGTAGTACAAAAACATTTTATTTCTGTCAATTGGGAAATAATAATGGGTTACACATAGAACGATCAGTAAAAAAGACAGGATAAAATAAAATTTTGTAGCCGTAAAATAAAAGATGGTCCACTTTTTTCCTTCGCCGATACTCTGGAAAAATAAAAACCCCAAACTTGTTCTTAACAGGTAAAAAAGAATAATGGCTCCCAAGCAGAATCCGAATTTATTCAACTGATAACTCAATATTTGAAGGTCTGCCACGAATTTCGGGACCGTAGGTACGTACTGTGAAATCAGTACCGATAAGGTAAGGACGATCACGCAGGAAGTGATAACCCAGCTCGGCAGGTTGTTGCTGGAGTCATAATATTTCTGAAGCAAAAAGTCTTTCAGGTTGGCTTCTCTTTCTACAATATTCATCATAAAAAGATATAAAAAGACACATCCTAACAATATAAAGATTACCCAATCGTTGTTCTCGGGTATTCTTACATGATTTATAAAGTTTTGTGATAGCGGCAACGTAATTTTTTTGCAAAATTATAGATTATTTTGTATAAAATAAAATGGTTAAATAAACTATCTTTGCAAACTGAAATGAAAAAACTGGTCATAATTCCGACTTACAACGAAAAGGAAAATATTGAAGATATTATTTCCGCAGTTTTTGCATTGGAAGATGACTTTCATGTTCTGGTAGTGGATGACTCGTCTCCTGATGGAACAGCAGAAATGGTGAAGGAACTGCAGAAGAAATTCCCGCATCATCTTCATTTGTCCGTCAGAAAAGTGAAAGACGGCCTGGGAAAGGCTTATATCCACGGTTTCAGATGGGCGATCGAAAACAATTACGATTACATTTTCGAGATGGATGCCGATTTTTCCCATAATCCCAACGATCTTCCGAAACTTTTTGAGGCCTGCCTGAATGCGGATATGGCTATCGGTTCCCGCTATTCCAAAGGGGTAAATGTAGTGAACTGGCCGATGGGAAGGGTGCTGCTGTCTTATTTTGCTTCAAAATACGTTCGTTTTGTTCTGGGACTTCCAATTCATGATACAACAGCAGGTTTTGTCTGCTTTTCGAGAAAAGTGCTGGAAGAAATAGGTTTGGATAATGTAAGGTTAAAAGGATACGGGTTTCAGATTGAAATGAAATTCAGGGCCTTTAAAAAGGAGTTCAAAATTGTGGAAGTACCTATTATTTTTACCAACAGGATCCTGGGAGAAAGCAAAATGAATGGCGGGATCATTCATGAAGCGGTTTTCGGAGTATTGAATCTAAAATGGAAATCCCTGATCAACAGATTATGAAAAAACTGCTCTTTATTTTTGTCCTGATGAGCCTGTTTTCCTGTGGCGATTACATCGATAAGCCTAAAAATCTGATTTCCAAAAATCAGATGGCGGAAGTGCTGGCAGACCTGGCCATTAATGACCAGGCTACCTTTATTTATCCCAATTCCAATCTGGAAGCAGGAACAAGGTATGTTTTGAAACAGCACAATATTAAATCCGAAGATTTTATTGCCAGCTTTAAATACTATGTTGTAAAGGAAAAAATGCAGGGCATTGCGGAAGATGCACAGAAAATCGTATTGGAAAAAGATCCGAAAGGGGATCAGTATGTAAAAGATAAAAAAAATAAACCGGGAGAACTTCAGCCTCCTCCCGTTTTATCAAGATAAGGAAAGGAAAGATGCAAAAGTTTTTTAATATAGAAAAAACCTCTGAAGGAAAAGCAAGAGCGGGAGAACTTACTACGGATCACGGTAAAATTCAGACACCGATCTTCATGCCGGTGGGAACGGTGGCAAGTGTAAAGACTGTTCATCAGAGGGAATTAAAAGAAGACATAAAAGCCCAGATCATTTTGGGCAACACCTATCATTTATACCTCCGCCCGGGAATGGAAACCATGCAGGCTGCCGGAGGATTGCATAAATTCATGAACTGGGATCTTCCTATTCTTACGGATTCCGGAGGCTTCCAGGTTTTCTCGCTTTCAGGAACAAGAAAAATGTCCGAAGAAGGCGTAAAATTCAAATCCCACATCGACGGTAGCGTTCATTTGTTTACGCCGGAGAAATCCATGGAGATCCAGCGTCAGATCGGAGCCGATATTTTCATGGCTTTTGATGAATGTGTGGCGTATCCGTGCGATTACAATCAGGTAAAGTCTTCAATGGAAATGACCCACCGATGGTTGAAGCGATGTATGGATTGGAATGAAAAGAATCCTGAACTGTACGGTCACAAACAGACGTTTTTTCCGATTGTACAGGGCTCCACTTTTTCGGATTTAAGAAAAATTTCTGCGGAAGTTATTGCTGAAGCGGGTGCAGAAGGAAACGCGATCGGAGGACTTTCCGTCGGAGAGCCGGAAGAAGAAATGTACCGCATTACCGATGAGGTAACGGATATTTTGCCGAAAGAAAAACCAAGGTACCTTATGGGCGTGGGAACGCCATGGAATATCCTTGAGTCAATAGGCTTGGGAATCGATATGATGGATTGCGTGATGCCGACGCGTAATGCAAGAAACGCCATGCTCTTTACCTGGAAAGGGGTGATGAATATGAAAAATGAAAAGTGGAAGCAGGATTTTTCGCCGCTGGACGAATTCGGAACAAGTTTCGTAGACCGGGAATATTCCAAAGCGTATGTAAGGCATTTGTTTGTATCCAAAGAATACCTGGCCAAGCAGATTGCTTCCATCCATAATTTGGCTTTTTACCTGGATTTGGTGAAAGCAGCAAGAGAACATATTTTAGCAGGAGATTTCTATCAGTGGAAAGATTCTGTAGTTCCGGTGCTTCGCCAGAGACTGTAGAAATATAAAACAGAAAAAACTTAACAGGAATAAATAAAACGCACTGACATGCTGAAGATCATAGACCGGTATATTGTACGAAAATATCTTGGAACATTCAGTTTCATGCTGATTTTGCTGTCTATTGTCGTGTTGGTGATCGATGTGCAGCAGAAAATCCCGAGGATTGAGAATGCCACGGCGATCGATCCGAAGCTGAATGTTACCTATTTCCTGATCCATTTCTATCCGTTCTGGATCATTAACTTGGTCATGACCTTTCTTTCGATCCTGGTGTTTATTTCCGTAATCTATTTCACGTCCAGAATGGCAAATAACACCGAAATCGTTGCGGTGATAAGCAGCGGGGCCAGTTTTCACAGGTTTGCAAGGCCTTATCTGCTTACCTCTTTATTTATTGCTGTTCTATCATTAGGGATCAATCATTTCCTGCTGCCCTGGGCTAATATCCAGAAAAACCAGCTGGAAGCGTATACCTACAATGCCACCAATAAGGAAAAGGTACTGGGGACCGCTCCGGTTTCCGCACAGCTGAGCAAAAACGAATATATCTTCATCAATACCTGGAATAAAAGGGAAAAAAGAGGATCCGGATTTCTTTACCAGAAGTTTGATAAGGACAGGAGAATGGTGTATGAACTTAAGGCTTCTGACGTATCATGGGATAAGGATAAAAAAATCTTTGTCCTGAATTCATATACCGAAAAAACCATTAATAAGGATGATACGGAAAAACTTTCCAATGGATATGACATGAAGAAAAATTACGGTCATGATCCTGAAGAATTATTTCCAAACGAATTACTGGGACAGAACAAAACGACGCCTGAGCTTTTAAAATTTATTAAAAGAGAAACAGAAAAGGGAAACAGCAACCTAAATGCACACCTCAATGAACTTCATCAGAGGACTTCCATGCCAGTTTCCATCGTAATTCTTACCTTTCTTGCACTTTCACTTTCCTCTCAGAAGAAAAGAGGAGGACTAGGGGTTAATCTGGCGCTGGGGATTTCCCTGGCCTTTGTCTTCGTGTTTTCTTTTGAAGCGTTAAAAGTGGTTTCCGAGAACAAAAGCATGTCTCCTGCTCTGGCGATGTGGTTTCCGAATATTGTTTTCTTCCCGCTTGCCGCTTACCTGTACATTAAAAGGGCAAATCAGTAAAGGAGTTTTATTTCTTTGTGGTAGAAAGACTGCAGGCCGTCATCTTCAAGTTCCACCCATAGTTCACCTTTTTCATCAGCTTTACGGATGATGCCATTTTGTCGCTTTTCATCTTTTTCAAAAACGGAAATTTCATCTTTCCGGAAGAGGTTCTGGTTGAAAAGATTCAGGATGGTGTTTTCGGAAGGTAAAAATTTTAACTTTTCCGTTAGGAATTCATTCAGTTGCGCAGTTAAATTATGAAGATCGAATGATCTGCCCGTAAGCGTTAATAGTGATCCGGCATTGGAAATTTTATCAAAAGTTTCCTGTAATATATTGAATCCTGCTCCGATGATAAAATAGTTGTTTAGATNTCTGCCCGTAAGCGTTAATAGTGATCCGGCATTGGAAATTTTATCAAAAGTTTCCTGTAATATATTGAATCCTGCTCCGATGATAAAATAGTTGTTTAGATTGAATTTTTTCTTTTCAATCAGGATGCCTGCAATTTTTTTATTTCTAAGGATAATATCATTGGGCCATTTAATTTTTACCTTACTTTCAGCCAGATTGGCAAGGAAATCGCTGATGATAATTGCGGTATAATAATTGAACATGACATCGGAGACCGTAAATTTTTCAGCCTTTACAGCCAGCGTATAAGCCAGATTTTTCTCAGCCATTGAAGACCAGGTATTTCCATACTGTCCACGACCTTTTGTCTGATTGAATGTGTAGACCGTAGTAAAATCTGAATCTTCGTAAAGTAAAAACTTGCTTATTTCGTCATTGGTAGAAGAACATTCATTCAGATAGAATAGTTGACTCATTTAAGAAAACTTTAAGACTTTCGGAGGGTAAAAGTAAGGCTAAAGTAAAAGAAAAACAATAAATTTGCAGATTATAGTATTTTTTAATGAATAAAACAGTAGAAAAACAAGCACTAATAGATAAAATTGTAGAGGCTATCCAGGATGTGAAAGGCGAAGATATCATGATATTTGATCTATCCAACATCGAAAACTCAGTAGCAGAAACATTCATTATTTGCAGCGGAAACTCCAATACACAGGTTTCGGCATTGGCGGGAAGTGTGGAAAAGAAAGTGAGAAATGACCTGAAAGACCGCCCTTGGCATGTTGAAGGTACCGAAAACTCCATGTGGGTATTGGTAGACTACGTTTCAGTTGTCGTTCACATTTTCCAGAAAGAAGTGCGTGAATATTATGACATCGAAGAACTTTGGGGAGATGCCGTGATCACCAAAATTGAAAATTAATATTAATTTTAAAAAGTATAAATGAATAATAAAGGATTTAACTGGTTTTTTCCGATCATGATCATAGCACTTGTGCTGTTTTTTGTAGCCAATTCTTTTGGAGACAATAGTGCAAAGTCTATCGATGAAGATGCTTTCTTCAGGGAGATGCAGGCGGGGAAAGTCCAGAACATTATAATTTATAAAGACACTGAAAAAGCTGATGTATTTCTTACTAAAGCGGCTAAAACAGCAACAGTAAGCAAAAAGGAGAATGATCCGCTTTCTGCTTTTTCAATGGCTCCTCAGGCAGATTACACCGTTAAATACGGGGATCTTCAGCTTTTTCTTCAGAAATTTGAGCAGATAAAATCTCAGAATCCGGCGATTAAAACATCAAAAGATTATGGCATAGGTAAAAACCCGATAACGGATATTCTGGTTCAGGCATTGATCTGGATTACGATCCTGGGTATATTTTATTTCATTCTTTTCAGAAAAATGGGAAGTGGCGGAGGTCCTGGCGGACAAATTTTCTCTATAGGGAAATCAAAGGCCAAACTTTTCGATGAGAAAGAAAGAATCCAGGTAACATTTAAGGATGTTGCGGGGCTGGAAGGTGCTAAAGAAGAGGTGCAGGAAGTAGTAGACTTCCTTAAGAATTCGGAAAAATATACAAAACTGGGAGGTAAGATTCCTAAAGGAGTACTTTTGGTAGGGCCTCCGGGAACGGGGAAAACCCTTTTGGCAAAAGCCGTAGCTGGTGAAGCTAAAGTTCCTTTCTTCTCATTATCTGGTTCTGATTTTGTGGAGATGTTTGTGGGAGTAGGAGCTTCAAGGGTGAGAGACCTTTTTGCCCAGGCTAAAGCGAAATCACCCGCGATTATCTTTATTGATGAGATTGATGCGATCGGACGTGCAAGAGGGAAAAATAATTTTTCCGGCGGGAATGATGAAAGGGAAAATACGCTGAATCAGCTACTTACGGAAATGGATGGCTTCGGTACCGATACCAATGTTATCGTAATGGCCGCTACCAACAGAGCGGATATCCTGGATAAAGCATTAATGAGAGCAGGACGTTTTGACCGTTCGATCTATGTAGACCTTCCGGAACTGCACGAGAGAAGACAGATCTTTGATGTTCATTTAAAGAAAATCAAACTGGATGATAATGTAGACCGTGAGTTTTTAGCAAAACAGACACCTGGATTCAGTGGAGCAGATATTGCAAATGTTTGTAACGAAGCAGCTTTGATCGCTGCCCGTAACGATCACTCTTCGGTAAGCAAACAGGATTTTCTTGATGCTGTAGACCGAATCATCGGTGGTCTTGAAAAGAAAAACAAAGCAATCAAACCTTCTGAAAAGAAAAGGGTTGCTTATCACGAAGCAGGGCACGCCACTATCTCATGGCTGGTAGAGCATGCGTCACCCCTTTTAAAAGTTACGATTGTGCCGAGAGGACGTTCTTTAGGAGCAGCCTGGTACCTTCCTGAAGAAAGACAGCTCACCACTACCGAGCAGATGCTGGACGAAATGTGTGCTACCTTAGGAGGTAGAGCGGCAGAACAGGTTATATTCAACAATATTTCTACAGGAGCACTTTCTGATCTTGAAAGCGTAACGAAGAGAGCACAAGCCATGGTAACTATTTATGGTCTGAGCCCGAACATCGGAAATATATCTTATTATGACAGCTCAGGACAATCTGAATACAATTTCGGGAAGCCGTATTCTGAAGAAACGGCTAAGAGGATCGACATAGAGATTAGAGGGCTTATTGAGACCCAGTATGACCGTGCCGTACAGATTCTTACGGATAATAAGGATAAGCTGGATGCTTTGGCAACCAAGCTTCTGGAAAAAGAAGTGATCTTCCGTGAAGACCTTGAAGAAGTATTCGGAAAAAGGGCCTGGGATCCCGAATTAACGGAGAAACCGGTAACGAATACCATTCCCAATGCACAGGAGCCGCAAGAGCAGATCCTGGTTAAGGAAAAAGAAGGGCAGGGCGAAATTCAGGCACCTGAAAGTCCTACCCAGATTTAAGCTGAAAATTAAACATCATAAAACCTGACAGTTCTGAAATTGTCAGGTTTTTTCATATTTATCGGCATGTTTTTGGAATTCTATGGGATTAATTTATATTTTTGTATTAAGTTGACTAAAAATAAACTACGTTGAATTTATTCAAGAAGATTGTAAGCAAACTTACCAACCAGCCTGAAGAAGAGCAGAAACAGAGTCTGGAAAAGTTAGGAGATTCGCTGAAAAATGCGGATCTCGACTACAAATTTGCCCAGTTGTTTACACATTCAGGAGGATTTTTCAATTACTGTGCGGATGAAGCGGAAGCTTTGCAGACCTTACACCAGATTATTAAAATAGAAGGAATCAGGAATATGTTCTGTTGGGATAAAGATCTTCAGAACTTTCTAAATGTTGTAAAAACGCCTTATACCGCAGAACTTCAGCCAGGAAACGATGCCAGCTTTATTACCTGTGAGTATCTTATTGCTTATGACGGAAGGATCATGCTTTCGCATAACAGTATCCTGCATTACCATTCATCCAGGTTGCCGGATAAAATTATCATTATGGCGAACGTTTCACAGATCGTGAGCAATCTGAATGATGCCATGGGAAAAATCAAAAGAAACGGAAACATCAAGAATCTTACATCCATCAGCGGAGGACAATCCAAGCTCGATACTTCTTCACATACGAATACGAAGCTTTTTTTATTGCTGCTTGAAGATTAAGCATCAACTTATAAATTTAAAATTTTGGACAAAAATCTCATTCAAAGAACCCTTTCAGGACTTGTTTATGTTGCCGTTATCATTCTTTGTACCTCTCCGCTCGGCGCTCAGCTGATTAACAGCATTTCACCTGGGCTTGTAAGACAGGAATACCTGTACTTCGGATTGATTACGCTTTTGCTGGGAGTCGGCTCCTGGGAATGTTTTAAAATCATGAAATTCGGGAAAGGTTATGAGCGGTTTGTCGTTTTCCCATTGGTTCTTTTTATCTTCTATATTTTTTCAAAAAGATATTTCCACTTCGATTTCTTTTATGATTTCCGGCTGAGTGAAATCCTGGCCATGGTTCTGATTCTGATTGCGGTGGTAACTTTATTTAAATATCCGAATGAGTTGTATTATGACAGCGGAAAGCTGATCTTCATTGTTATTTATGTAGCATTGCCTTTCAGTTTTGCACTGGGATTGCCGAAGTTTTCCAGATTTGATGACCGTTTTACTTTGGAAGTACTTTTCCTGTTTGTTTTAATCTGGAGCAGCGATACCTTTGCTTACCTGACCGGGAAGTTCTTCGGAAAACATAAAATGGCACCTAAAATATCCCCTAAAAAAACATGGGAGGGATACATCGGCGGTGTTATTCTCACTTTGGTCCTTTCTTACTTTATTGAAAAATACCAGCATGATCTGCGCGGGAACTGGATGGTAGTCGGCTTTTTAGTTGCTGCTTTCGCTCCGGTAGGGGATTTGGTAGAGAGTCAACTGAAAAGAAATTTTGCTGTAAAAGACAGCGGTAATATCATTCCGGGGCACGGAGGTGTATTAGATCGCCTGGATAGTTTTTTAATCTGCGTTCCTGTCGTATATTTGTACTTTATTTTAGAAAAATTTATTTAATCTCATGAAATTACACAGAGAATCGAAAGGAACCATCACCGTTGCCACCTTGCTGTTTATCATCATTGGCGCACTGGCTATTTATTTTCTTGAAATGTGGTCGCTGGTGATCATTCTGCCTTTGCTGGTGGTATACAGTCTGGTATTTTGGTTCTTCAGGGTGCCGAACCGTGACATTTTAGATCACAAGGAAAATGTGATTGCACCGGTAGACGGAAAAGTAGTTATGATCAAGGAAGTGGAAGAGGATGAATTTATCAAAGGCAAAGCCATTCAGGTTTCCATCTTTATGTCTCCGCTTAACGTTCATATCTGCCGTTATCCGGTTTCAGGAAAAGTAGTTTATAAAAAGTATCATCCAGGGAAATATCTGGTGGCATGGCACGAGAAATCTTCTACGGAAAACGAGAGAACAACTGTTGCCGTGGAAAGCTTAACGAATCATCAGGTGGTTTTCAGGCAGATTGCGGGATATGTAGCCCGAAGGATCGTATTCTACTGTAAAGAAGGTGATGATGCGAAAGCGGGACATGAGTTCGGTTTTATAAAGTTCGGATCCAGAATGGATGTTTTCCTGCCCCTGGACACGGAAATCGTCTGTAAGATCGGAGATATTACCAAAGGCGGGCTGGATGTTATTGCGAGAATGAATGCAGAATAAATTCAATCATGTATAAAAGCAAAAGGGGAAATCTTGGATTTCTCCTTTTTTATTTTGATTAAGGCTGAGTAAACGTAATGAAAAGTCATTTTTCATTACTGAATAATCCAATTTGGAATCACTGAACCCTAGCTGTGTTTTTTTAATTTTAATTAAATTCAATAATATTTATATTGATTTAAATATTTGTTTGAATAG
Organism: Chryseobacterium sp. sg2396; assembly: GCF_042610505.1. Taxonomy (NCBI): domain Bacteria; kingdom Pseudomonadati; phylum Bacteroidota; class Flavobacteriia; order Flavobacteriales; family Weeksellaceae; genus Chryseobacterium; species Chryseobacterium sp. sg2396. The sequence goes on from NZ_JBHGAQ010000026.1 coordinate 24,654, forward strand.
TGGATTTAAATTGGTGATTAATTTATAAATTTGTTTGTTTTTAAATAAATCTAATAAATTAAATGTACTGAATGAAAAATATTTTACTGTCTCTCCTTATGGCATCCTCTTTCTTTAAAGCACAGACAAGCATTAATGTCTTTTCACAGATTGTCTTTTATGATGGTTATGCAGCTAATGTTTCTCAGCCCGTTCCTGCCAATACCATCAGGCTGGCCAATTCCAGATATACCAGAAAGCTTACCGATGCGGAACTGAACAGTTTCCAGAACAAAATCCAGATGAACGTTACCATTGGTGCCTTGTGCGATAATTATGACAGAATCGGCGGGGTGCATATCGCTTTGGTCCCTAAAGGACAGGCTTCTTATACCATGAGCGATACACAGGTGAAAAGATTTGAAGTAGGGAGATATATTACGCCTTTTATGAATAAAAATTTATCCCCAACAGAAGTTCCGTATACTTATAATGTTGATAATCTGTACCCGGTTTTCAGCAATGTTGCTTTAAGAGCAGCTTATGACATCTGGGTCGAGCTTGATGTTTTCGGGGTTCCTTATGCCGCGAATACCCAAGTGGCAGGTTGTTCTGGTAGAAATGATGTGTTTGCCGGAACATTAACTTTCGTGACGTCCAACGATCCGACGATCAATAATAATTTCAACACCATTTTGCCGCTGTTGGATTCCAATTCATTAAATAATTATAATAATACGGATGTTTCGGGCCAAACCGTTCGTCTTGTTAATTTCAACCTTACGCAGACGGCTGCCAATCCTAAATTTTTTATTGTTACGACACCGCACGGAGCCGGTACCAACGGGGAAGAATATGTAAGAAGACAGAATCTTGTTTCTCTGGATAATACGCAGGTACTAACCTTTACGCCGGGAGGAAAGTCGTGTGAGCCTTATAGAATGTACAATACACAGACTAACGGTATTTATGGAAATTATGCACAATCAACATCCTGGTGGACTTCCTGGAACAATTGGTGCCCGGGAGATGCCGTTCCGATACGAACTTTTTCGGTGACTTCTCTTTCTGCCGGAAGCCATACGATTAAATATGAAGTTCCTTCTGCTGTATTTTATAATCAGGACGGACAAATTGTATTATCGATGTATATGCAGAGCCTGGGCCAGAATCTTTCGGTAAAGGATGTTGCGACTACCGATGTTTCCATTTATCCAAACCCTACCGCAGATTATGTAACCGTTAAAGGGCAAAAAAAGGTAAAATTGATTTCGGTATTTTCAACAGATGGACGAAAACTTTTCGAAACTACGGAATCTAAAGCTGATCTGACGGCTTATCCTGCTGGGGTTTACGTGCTGGACATTATTCTGGAAGGCGGTATCCGGTTTACCCATAAGGTAATCAGGAAATAATTTTTCAAAATACAAAAAAGAGAAAGCTGTTTTAAGCTTTCTCTTTTTTTATAACAAGATTAATTTGATCTAATCGAAATTCTGAAGTTCCACAAGTTTGTGATACACGCCTCTCTTGACAATCAGGTCATGGTGGGTTCCCTGTTCCACAATATCTCCTTTTTCCATTACCACGATCCAGTCTGCTTTCTGTATAGTAGAAAGACGGTGGGCAATGACTAATGAAGTTCTGTTTTCCATCATCTTTTCTAGGGCATCCTGTACAAATCTTTCAGATTCGGTATCAAGCGCAGAAGTGGCTTCATCCAGGATCATAATCGGCGGGTTTTTTAATACGGCCCGGGCAATGGAAACCCTTTGTTTCTGGCCTCCGGAAAGCTTACCGCCATCGTCACCAATATTGGAATCGTAACCTTCGGGGAGATTCGAGATGAAAGAATCGGCATTGGCAATTTTTGCCGCTGCTATTACTTCTTCTCTTGTCGCATCAGGTTTACCCATTAAAATATTGTTGTATACGGAATCATTGAACAATACCGACTCCTGCGTAACCATTCCCAGAAGTTTACGGTATTCTTTCAGTCTTAGGTTCTTAATATTTGTGCCGTCAATTAAAACTTCACCTTCGGAAACATCATAAAATCTGGCCAACAGGTTGGCGATGGTTGTTTTTCCGCTTCCGCTCTGGCCTACAAGGGCCACGGTTTTTCCTTTCGGGATGCTCAGTGAAAAGTTTTTAAGGATGGTGTGGTCTTTATCGTAATAAAACCCGATATTGTTGAATTCGATAGACTGGTTGAGCGTGGAGATGCTTACAGGATTTGGAGCCTCATCAATTTTTACATCTGCATCCAGGATCTCAAGGACCCTTTCCAGGGAAGCCTCCCCTTTCTGTACGTTTGAAATCGATTGGGATAAACTTTTCACCGGAGGCAAAATCTGGAAGAAAATACCGAGGAATACCAGGAAATCCGCAGGCGAAATACTTTTTTCCACAATAATCTGTTTTCCTCCATACCAGGCAATAATCAGGAAAGTTACCGAACCCAGGAATTCGCTCATCGGCGAAGCCAGTTCCTTTTTTCTCCCTAAACGGATCGAACTGTTGATCCACTTCTGCATCGACTGCATAAAACGGCTGTCCATGATCTTTTCTGCACTGAAAATCTTGATGACCTTTGTCGATTTAAGAGTTTCATCAACAATGGAGAAGATATTTCCCATTTCGTTCTGCGCTTCATGGGAGTCTTTTTTAAGACTTTTTCCAATCAAAGCGATCATAGTTCCCATTACAGGTAATACCAGAAGCGAGAAAAGTGTCAGTTCGGTGCTCAGGAAAAACAAGGTAACCAGAGTGCTGATCAGCATAAACGGAGCATTAATGAGCTCCACAAGGCTTCCTAAGATATTTCCTTCTACTTCCCCGACATCATTTGACATTCGCGACATCAGGTCGCCTTTTCTGCTTTCCGTAAAGAAAGAAACCGGGAGGGCCAGGATTTTTCTGTACATGGCGCCGCGAAGGTCTTTGGTAACCCCGACACGGTAATTAATCAGTAAAAAAGATCCGAGATACCGGAACAGGTTTCTCAGTAAAAACATAAAAGCTGTAATCACGCACAGCCAGGCCAATACGTTAAGTGCACCATATTGGGTTACAAGATTCTGTACATAATAATTGGCATATTCTTTAACATAACTGAAAAAATCCAGGATTTCGCCTGAATATACCGGAGGCGAACTGTATTTTTTAGCTTCGATGGTTCCGAAAAGCATGCCCAATACCGGCAGGATGGTCCCTAAAGATGCGATCTGGAATACAGAATACATCAGGTTGAAGAATAAACTTCCGTAAATGTATTTTTGATGGGGTCTTGCGAACTTGAGTATTTTAATATATTGATTCATTCAATGAAAAAATTGGATAGCAAAATTACATAATTAAAATGATAAGACGTTTTGAATAGTGTTTTACTTTATTCAATATGTTTTAAATGTCAGGGATTTGTTACTAGGATCTTAGCATATCCCTGCAGCGACTTTTAATTTCCCTTTCAAACAAAGAAAAACCGTCAGACCGACGGTTTTATTTTTACGGTTTAAAATTTCACTTTATCATTATATTTCGGAGCAAAATTTTGTGGTGACAGTTTTTCGAGCGTTTTTCCGAAATTATTGATGATCTGCGTTAAATTGGCAAAATCAACTACATTCACATCGTCGTTCTCATGATGGTAATGGGTAGCTTTTGTCATGTCTACCGTTGAAAAGGAGTGGGCGATAATTTTCTTTTTAACAAAACTTACATTGTCTGAACGGTAAAATAACTGCTGGGCTGCGTAAGGATCAGGGTTTACCTTTAATCCGTTGACCGCATTTTTATTGAACAGTTCATCCAGGTCGGAAAATTCGTCACCGGTCATAAAAAGGGCATTTTTCCCGAATGCAGATTCTGTGGCCACCATTTCAAAATTGAAAAGGGCGGTCATGTTGTTGTAGATTTTATCCAGGTTTTTGTCGGTTGAGATCGCTCTCGATCCCAGCATTCCTTTTTCTTCCCCGTTAAAGGCAATAAAAACCATGGAAAATTCAGGACTTTTATTTTTAAAATAATCGGCGATGCCTACCAGGGTGGTAATGCCGCTGGCATCATCATCCGCTCCGTTGTAAATATTGTCTTTCGGATTATTGCTTGTTCCGATGTGATCAAAATGTCCCGAAAAGCCCAAATACTTATCCGTTTTTCCCTTTTTTATGCCACAGACATTATAAGCAGTCTTCCCTTTATAATCAAAAGGAACCAGGTAAGAATTTCCGGTACAGTATTCCAGGTTGTTTTCTTTGAAAAGTTTGGCAATGTAATTCGCTGCATTTTCATTTTCCTGGGTACCGATTTCGCGGCCTTTCATTTCGTCGGAAGCCAGTGTCGAGAGCACAGTGTTAATTCTCTCCTGCGGTACTTCCTGAGCAAAGGCTAAAACGGAAAACAAACTAAAGGTAAGGTAGGTCAGTTTTTTCATGTGGTAAATTTATGCATAATCTGTCGTAGCTTTCAGGGAAATGTTGCATTAAGATTTTAATTTCCCACAAGATACAGTATCTTATGCAGTTGAAAAGGCTGGAAGCGGGATGTTGGATGCTGGAAGTGCCTTCTGTCGATATACAGTTAAAAGTTTTTACCTATTAAATAGTCTTGTTTGCTTTTTTTTAAAGGCAGATTATATCTAAAATTTCTGATTGTTTTTCTGCCTTGTTTCATTATTAAATTGCTGAAAAAACAATTAAATAAAAGAAAATTTAAACCGATAAATATAATACAGCTATCATTTGCTGAACATAAACTGAAAGTTTACGAACGTAGTTCAGCCCTCGCGACCGAAAAATATACGTTATAAAAGCATTCCTTATCGTCGGTAGCGTTTAAAATAAAAAACAGCTCCTAAAAAGAAGCTGTTCTCACTCAAAAAATCGTTGTAAGGTTATCGAAGTCTGTCTACAGATTTCACGAGCCTTTCATCTCTTTTGATGTAAATGTTTGCTATAAACAGACAAATCATCGCTATCAATGAAAAAATCGGCTCAATACCCTTCTCAGGAAAACGGATTCCTCCGGATAAGTTTAGCAGCCAGTACGCCAATACACCAATCAACAAAGCGTTTATAATGATGCTGATGGTATTCAGCAAAATTTGTCTTTTTCTGTTTTTAAAACTAAAAACACTCAGAAGTCCAATTAAAACAAGCGCAACACATCCGATATTAACTACCGGGATACTGTCTGAAACAATCACATCCTGAGCGGTAACGAACAGGAATACTGCCGCCAGAACGGCTAAAAAAGTCCAAATAGTCTGTATTCTTTGTAACATGGAATATAAATTCCAGGCAAAAGTAGCATAAATTTTGCACAATTCAAAAATAAGTGTAGATTTGCATTATACAAATGTACTTGAAAACAAAAGTCACCTGACTTACTTTTCTTACTCACAATTAATTACATTTTTTTACATAAATATGTTTAACATCGAAACGTTAAGGTCAAAATCCGTAACGGAGCTGACTAAAATCTTAAAGGATTTGGGCGTTAAAGTGGCAAGAAACAGCACGGAAAATGATAAAATCTTTGCTATTCTTGACTTTCAGGCATCAAATCCCAAAGTGGCAAAAGAATATTTCAACACCACGGAATCCAGTGTGACCACTGAAGAAAAACCGGCAGAGAAACCAGCCAAAGCTCCTGCTAAGAAAGCGGCCCCGAGAAAAACCGCAGCCAAAACGAAGGCAGAGCCAAAAACTCAGGAAGATCCTCAGCCTATGAGAGAGGAAAAGGAGGAAGTAAAACCTGCTGCCGAAGAGCCACAACAACAGGCAGAACCCCAGGAAATCAAAACATCACCTGCAACGGCTACAGAAGAACAGACAACAGCAGCCAAGAAGAAAAGAAAAAGAGTTTCCCCGGCAAATAATGCCAATACGGAAGTACTTCAGGAAAAAACAGAAGTTCCCAATACTCCTGAAACCCAGGAATCTGCTCCTGCAGAAGAAAAGCAGAATACCAACCAGCCTCAGGTTCAGGCACGTTCCCAGAAAACACAGCACAATAATCCGCAGCACAACAACGGAAACCAGAACCGGAATCAGAATCAAAATCCCAACCAGCACAGGCAGCAACAGCAGCATGCTGAAAGGAATGACGATCAGCAACAGAACAACCAGCATCAGCACCATCAGCAGGAACAGAAAAAAGAATTCAGTTTCGACGGAATGGTAAGTATTGAAGGGGTACTGGAAATATTGCCGGATAATTATGGATTCCTTCGTTCATCGGACTTCAGTTATATTTCATCTCCGGATGACGTGTATGTTTCGACAGCACAGATCAGAAACTACAGCCTTAAAACAGGAGATACCGTAAGAGGGATTGTAAGGCTTCCGAAAGAAGGGGAGAAATATTTCTCATTGCTGAAACCTACCGAAGTTAACGGGAGAGACCTTGCCTTTATCAAAGACCGGGTTGCTTTTGAATATTTAACACCGCTTTTCCCGGAAGAAAAATTTAACCTGGCCGGAAACAATTCCACGATGTCTACGAGAATTGTCGATTTAATTGCACCAATCGGAAAAGGGCAGCGGGCTATGATCGTAGCTCAGCCGAAAACCGGTAAAACCATGTTGCTGAAAGATATCGCCAATTCCATCGCTGCAAACCATCCTGAGGTCTATATGATGGTCCTTCTGATTGACGAGCGTCCTGAAGAGGTTACCGATATGGAAAGAAGCGTGAATGCGGAAGTCATTGCCTCTACCTTCGACGAAGCAGCTGAAAAGCATGTGAAAGTTGCCAATCTTGTATTGGCAAAAGCCCAGAGAATGGTGGAATGCGGACATGATGTGGTAATTTTATTAGACTCAATTACCAGATTGGCAAGAGCCTATAATACCGTTACGCCTGCTTCCGGAAAAGTATTGTCCGGTGGGGTGGATGCCAACGCGCTTCACAAGCCGAAAAGATTCTTCGGAGCAGCAAGAAAGATTGAAGGCGGCGGTTCTTTGACGATTATTGCAACGGCACTGATCGATACAGGTTCTAAAATGGATGAAGTAATCTTTGAAGAATTCAAAGGAACCGGAAACATGGAGCTTCAGCTTGACCGTAAAATTGCCAACAGAAGAATTTATCCTGCGATTGACCTGGTAGCATCCAGCACGCGTAGAGACGATCTTCTTCTTGATGAAGTAACTTCCCAGAGGATGTGGATCCTCAGAAAATACCTTTCTGAAATGAATCCTGTGGAAGCCATGGAATTTGTAAGCAAAAACATCAGAGGAACACGTAATAACGAAGAATTCCTGATGTCGATGAATAAATAATTAATTTAATTTTGTTAAATGGAAAGCACGGACGGAAATGTCTGTGCTTTTTCGTTTTAAATAAAAAACTACTTTTAGTTTTCAGCAGCTTTCATCATTCATTTTACGACTGCAAAATTTAATTCATTCTAAATCAAATAATCAATGTTAAAGATTTATTAAAGTAATCTGCATTTTTTGATGATGGCTTAAATTATGACTAAATTTGAGTAATAACATTAAAAAATATAATTATGTCATTTGAATTACCACAACTAGGATATGCATACGATGCATTAGAGCCGACTATTGATGCCAAAACCATGGAAATCCACCATACAAAACATCACCAGGCATATGTTGACAACTTAAACAATGCCATCAAAGGAACAGACCTTGAAGGAAAAACGATAGAAGAAGTTTGCCAGACCGGAACCGATAAGCCGGCAGTAAGAAATAACGGAGGAGGACATTTCAACCATACTTTATTCTGGGAAATTTTAACGCCAAGCGGAAGCAAGGAGCCGGTAGGAAACGTAAAAGCTGCTATCGAAGCTTACGGAGGTTTTGAAAAATTCAAAACCGATTTTTCTGATGCGGCTAAAACAAGATTCGGTTCAGGATGGGCTTGGCTGGTTAAAAATTCAGACGGTTCTGTTTCAGTAACTTCGACTCCAAATCAGGATAATCCACTAATGCCGGTAGCTGATGTAAAAGGAACACCGGTTCTAGGACTTGACGTTTGGGAGCATGCTTATTATTTAAATTACCAAAACAGAAGACCTGACTACGTTACAGCATTCTTCGAAGTGGTAAACTGGGATAAAGTAGAGGAATTATTCAACAAATAATTTTTCCTGTTTTGAAACAAAAAAGGTTCAGCATTGCGCTGAACCTTTTTTGTTCTAAAACCTTGTCGTATCACTTACCGACAAGCCGGTCATCCTCAGGCCATATTTCCAATTGACATAAGCGAAAACCTGGTACAGCTTGTATTCAAACTTCAACCCGTATTTTTCTTTTGGATCATAATCAATAGATGACTCGATCACATTGCGGTACCGTCCGGAAAAATAATACGAGTTCCATTCTGCGATAAGCTGCGTATTTCTGTTCTTTAAATAAGACTCCGTATACTGGCTAACCGGCTTGGCCACTGCATTCAGGAAATAATCAAACTGGGTATCAATCACCGTAAGATCCCATTCTCCGTCTTCGTTTTTGGAAGGTTTCATTTCATTCTTTTCCTTATCGTTTTGTGGAGGCACCTGTGCTGAACAACTGAATACAAATAAGAAAACTATTAAGAGAATAATGGCATTTTTCATAAGAATAAGTTATAAAAAAAAGACACTCAAAATGAGTGCCTTAAATTTTTAGGGTTCCTTCTGGAGAACGACAAACGCCGGGAAGTGGTCGCTGTATCCTCCGGTAAACTGATCCCCGTTCCAGGACCGGAAAGGATAACCTTTATAATTTCCTTCTTTGTTTACCAGATAAGACGGTGCAAAGATTTCTGCTTTATACACGGAGTAGTCTTTTGTCACCTGATCCGAGATTAAGTTTTTAGATACGATAATCTGGTCGAATAAGTTCGGGGCATCCTGATAAGCCAGTGAAGCAACTCCTTTTTTGTACAAAGGATACATCAGGTTTAAATAAGGATTGGCATCGCTGAGGTCTTTCGGGCTCGGCTGTGCTTTGAGATAATTTTTCAGACTTGAGCTTACCGGATCGTCGTTAAAGTCGCCCATCGCAAATAATTTTGTAGAAGGGTCGGCTGCCCTTACGCTGTCCATCTGTTGCTTCAGCAAAGCGGCGGCTGCATTCCTTTTCGGTAATGAGGCGGCTTCACCACCCCTTCTTGAAGGCCAGTGGTTCATGAAGAAAGCTACTTTTTCGTTATCCAGAAATCCTGTTACCACCAAAATATCTCTTGTATATTCTCTTCTGCCGTCTTCACCGAAGACTTTCAGTTCTTTTTTCAATGAGTTGGTAGGTGTAAATCTTCTCTTCTGGTAAATAAGGGCAACATCAATTCCTCTGTAATCGTAAGAATTGTAGTGGATAATTCCGTAATCGTATTTTTTCAAGGCCGGTTCATTGATGAGATCCTGGATTACCTGTCTGTTTTCAACCTCAATAAGGCCTACCACCGCCGGAGCGGTTTTGGTATATTGTGCTCCCAATTCGGAAATTACTTTTGCCTCGTTAGCCAATTTAGCTTTGTAAACTTTTGTATTGTAATTCTTGGCACTTTTAGGGGTAAACTCTTCTGAGCCGCCTTGGTATCTTACCACTTTTTTTCCAATTAAAGCGCCGTCGCTCCAAGGTCCGTCATATTTTTCAGCTTCCAGAAACTTTACGGAATCAAGCGGAATGCTTCTGTGAAAAGCCGGATTTTTGATGTCTTTAGTCCCGTCGATATAATCTGCTGAGCGGATCGTATCCCAAAGGTTTTCAACATTCAAAAAACCTACGGTTGCTACCTTTCTCAGTTTGCCCTGCTGTTGTGAAAATGCCATTACCGAAAGAGCGATGGCAAAAAAACTCAAAAATTTCTTCATTTTCTACGAGTTATATTAATACTATTTAATCTGCAAATTTACTTTTTTTTAACTGATTCCATTTTAAATATTTGTAAACTTAAAAGATGGTAATCCTGTTTTTTATCTATAATGATTCTTAAAAGTTTGCAATGTTAAGAAAAAATAACCTTAAAAAAGTTGTAAATTATAAATTTTGACTAAATTTGTCGCCCCAACTTTTAAACTGTTGAGAATTAACAAGAAAAGTATTTAAAAAAATAAATATACTCATGATTAAAAAACTATCATTAGTCTCTTTATTTACTTTACTTCCAGCATCCTACTATTTTGCACAGACTACGGTCTCTGCCTATCTGAAGGATGCCGAAGGAAAGCCTGTTGAAAGGGCTGAAGTAGATATGAAAGGGAGTGACAATGATGTAACGGCGGACAAAATCGGATACTTCCAGTTTGTAGACCTGAAGCCGGGGCATTACCAAATTGTGATTACCAAACCGAATTACGAAACCAAAGTAATGGAGTTTGATGTGATGGACAATGAGAAGAAAAAGGATTTAGGGACAATCACCCTTTATTCTGCACTTACAAGCGCGGATCAAGGTTTAGCTATTATTGACAGTGATGGTGATGATGAAGACAGCAACAGCGGACAGGCTTCTACGGTAGGCTTATTACAGTCATCCCAGGATATTTTCAGCAGAATCGCAGCGTTTGATTTAGGGTTCTATTGGTTCCGTCCGAGAGGAATCGATGGCAGATTCGGAGAAACGATGCTAAATGGAGTTTCGATGATCAAGTCTGACAATGGTAATGTGGATTTCGGAAACTGGGGCGGTCTTAATGAAATTACAAGGTATCCTGAAATTTCAGCAAACCATTCTCCTTCAGAATATGCTTTCGGAGGAAACAGCTCGGTTGTATATAAAAATACAAAGGCCAGCGAGTATAGAAAAGGATTTCAGTTTACCCAATCTTTAACAAACAGAAACTATAGAAACAGGACCTCTTTACGATATAGCTCAGGAATGAGTAAAAGCGGATGGGCATTTACTGTGATGGGAGCAAGAAGATGGGCAAAAGAGGGGATCCAGGAAGGTACATTTTATGATGCTTACGGTGCTTATTTGGGAATTGAAAAGAAATTTAATGATAAACATTCGATGACGTTCAACTTCATCGGCGCACCTTACAGAAGATCTACAGCCAGCCCGAGTACTCAGGAAGTATACAATTACAGAGGAGTGCACTATAATTCGTATTGGGGATATCAGGACGGTGAGCAGAGAAGTGAAAGGGTAAGAAAAGGATTCCAACCAATTTTTCAGATTCAGGACTTCTGGAAAATCAATAAAAATAACAGCTTATGGACATCTGTTTCCTATCAGTTCGGAAAAGATAAAGGATCCCGTTTGGATTGGCAGAATGTTCAAAATCCATCTCCTACATATTACAGAAATTTACCTAGCTACTACGATTTCTTAGATCCCAATGCATCGGTAGTAGATCCTACGGGAGCCATGACAACGGCACAGGATGCTTTCCAGACTTCTTTGAGAGGCTGGACAAGTGGAGATCCGAATGTTACCCAGCTGAACTGGGACAGATTATATCGTAGAAACATGCAACAGCCTGCCGGAAACTATTACGGACAGACTGGAAGAAGAGCATTGTACTATCTTGTAAATGATGTAAGCGACGATAAGATCTGGAATGCAGCAACCCATTTTGTACATAATTTCAATGACAATACGAAATTTTTGTTAAACGTATCTTATCAGAATTACCGTTCTGAACAGTATAGAGAGGTAAACGATCTTCTTGGAGCTGACTTCGTATTGAATAGAGATCCTTTTGCAGCAACCAACCAACCTGGAAAATCCGGTTTATATAATCAGGGTGAAGAAAATGTAACGAAAAAGGTAGGGGATAAAATGACCTACGACTATATTTTCAGAAGACAGGAAGTGAAAGTGAACCCGGGAGTACGATTTACCACAGGGGCTTTTGATGTATTTGTATCCGCATTGGCAGGCTACTCAACTTCCAACAGAGAAGGATTATTCAATCATTATCTGTATAAGGATTCATTCGGAAAAGGAGCTGACTATAACTATTGGAACTATGGTCTGAAAGGACAGGTAGTTTACCGATTAAACGGTCGAAACTTCTTCGTATACAATGGCGCTTATTATAACCAGGCACCTTATTTGGAGGATTTATTCGTAAACCCTAGGGTAAACGGATCTGTGGCACCCAATGTAAAAAGCATGACGGTAAATGCCAATGATTTAAGCTATGTTATTTCTTCTCCTTTCCTAAAAGTAAGATTAACGGGATATCTGGTGGATACGGATAATGAAACTACGGTTCAGAGGTTCTTTGCAGACGGTATTCCGTTGAAGAGTGTGGATGCGGACGGTAACCAGACAAACGTTCAGAGCGCTTTTGTATCTCAGGTGATGACGGATGTGAAGAAAAGAAACATGGGTGTGGAAGTAGGAGTTGATGTAAAAGTTTTGCCTACATTGTCTTTACAAGGTTTGGCAAGTCTTGGACAGTATACTTACAAAAATGACCCAAGAACTTATTTCGCTTCAGATGCTGTAGGCGTATTCGGAAACGGCCTTCCTTATGTTGATCTTGGTAAAGCTTATATTACCAATTACCGTCAGGGAGGAACCCCTCAGCAGGCTTATTCTGTGGGATTCCGTTACAATAACCCTAAATACTGGTGGATAGGAGCCAACTGGAATTATTTCGATGAAAACTATCTGGATCCTGCTGCATTGGTAAGAACGGAGTCATTCGTACAGAACGATGTTACCGGAACACCTTATGCCGGATTAACGGAAGCGGATCTGAGAAAAGTTCTTGCGCCGAACAGGCTACCTTCCTCATTTTTCCTGAATGCTAACGCAGGAAAATCATGGGTGATCGGTAAATATTACGTTTTAATTTCTGCAACGGTAAACAATATCTTAGATAACAGAAAATATATTACAGGAGGTTTTGAACAGACAAGAAATGCCGTGTATCCTACCTTCGCAGAAGATTTGAACAGAGAGTATACTTTGTTTGCACCTAAATACTGGTACACACAGGGAAGATCATATTTCGTAAATTTACAGTTTAGATTCTAATAATCAATACGCTAACTATCCTAAAAATTATAAAAATGACAATAAAGAAATACTTAAGTTTGGTAACGGGAGTTGCATTTGCAGCAATTTCTATTACATCTTGCGTTCAGAAAGACGAATGGGAAACACCACCGATCAAATGTGAGAACAAGTTCGCTGCCCCTACCATGACCATGGCAGCATTTAAAGCACAGGCACCTTCTACTGGGTATGTGTTAATTTCAAACGACCAGATTTTTGATGGCTATGTGGTTTCTTCAGATGAGAACGGAAACTTCTATAAAACGATTTCTTTCCAGGATAAACCTGAAAACCCGACTGCCGGTTTACAGATTGAAGTAGACAGATCCAGCAACTATGCGGACTTCCCTGTAGGAGCACACATCAGAATCAATGCAAAAGGTCTTCGGTTAGGTCTGGATAGAGGTACCGTAAAAATAGGTTCCGTAGATCCTACGTATGCTATCGGAAGAATTCCTGCATCGCTTTTAAGCAGATATGTTTCGGGGGTTTGTAACGGTAACGGACTTGAAATAGTAGCACTTAAGCCTCTGGAATTGCCTAATCTTGCCGCTGCAAAGAGCGACCAGTATATCAATACTCTTGTGAAGGTTTCCAATACACAGTTTACAATCGGAGATATTTATCCTAATCCTAAAACATTTATCGACTATGTTGCTGGAGCGGGGGTAGATACAGACAGAACACTGGAAGATGCTTCAGGAAATACAGTTACCTTAAGAAACTCAGGATTCTTTGCTGAAGGTTCTTCATTGCTTCCTACAGGAAATGGGGATATTACTTTTGTGGTAAGCCGCTATAATTCAACATGGCAGATGCTGATCAGAAATACGAAAGATATCAACTTCAAAGGAGCAAGAGTAGATGCTACACCACCGAAAGGAGGTACAGCCATCACTTATTCAGGTTCTTTCCTTGAAAATTTTGAAAGCTATCCGACCTCGCCAACTAATCTTGAAGTATATCCTAAATATGTAAACGATGCACTTTTAGGAAACAGATACTGGCAGCTGAAGACCTTTAACAATAACAAATACATTCAGTTGGGGGCAAACTCAGGAACAGGTCCTTATGTAACGTATTTCGCAGTACCGGTAGATTTTACTGCTGCAAATACCCTGAAATTCGATGTTAATGTTGGATTCTGGAATGGTAATGCTTTAAAAGTATATTATACAACCAACTATACGCCGCTTGGGGATATTACCCAGGCTACGAAAATAGATATCACTTCGGCATTCACGATTCCACAGACGCCTGTAAGCGGCTACGGAACTTTAACACCTGCCGGAACCTACAGCTTCCCGACCTCATTAACAGGTAACGGATTTATCTTATTCGAATACACCGGAAATGGAAGTGGAGTTACCACTACGGTTCAGTTAGATAATATTCAGGTTCAATAATGAATTTGAATATCCAAAATAGGAAGGCTGCCTTTAAAGGGCAGTCTTTTTGTTTAGATAGCAGGTCATCCTTGTTAAGACGAATCAGGCGTAGGTATTCTTAATCTCTTAAAAGGTTTCAAAACCTTGAAGGTTTGGTTTATTTTATAATTTATAAAGGATGTATAAAATGATCCTAAGCTGATCCTGCATGGATCATCTTTAGCCTGATATTATGATGTCGGTTAAATTTTGGCTGTAGTCCATTAAACTGGTATTAATTATATGAATAGATAATGTATTTTTCACAAAAAAACCACCGCAACTGCAGTGGTTTTAGCTAATTTAAACGTTCTTTAAAAAGATACTTCGTTCACTTCTTTTCCGCGCTGGAAATTCATCGTTTTCTGGCTTCCTTTGTAAGCGATATTAACGAGGTTAATCTGCTTGGGAAAAGTACTCAGAAGTATGGTGTTTTTTATTCTTAAGGTACTGATGTCCGAAACGCCTCCCGTTTCAAAATAGACCCATACTGTTTCTCCGCTTACCTGACTTCCCGTGAAAGTAATGGTTTTGGGAACTCCGTTGACGTACACATCAAAATTGTTGTTTACATACTTTTTAACTTCTGCTTCAAATCCAGCCGTATTCGGATTGATTTTTATGGCATCGGAAATATGATTTGTATTCATCTTTGTCGTGAACTTCAATGTTTTGCTTCCGTCTATATAATCCACCTTGGTCATTGAAGAGAAAAAGTCTACATACGTGAAACTCATTAACAATAAGCATGTTAATAATCCTGATATAGATAAAACTTTTTTCATCTTATAAAATAAATTTGTACTCATGGTTTATCTCTTTTAATCACAAATAATATGCCAACTAGAAATTGACATTTACAGAGTATTTATCGTAAAATGCTTTGATGTGTGCTACTGCTTCATCTGCCGTATCTACCACGCGGTACAGGTCGAGATCTTCTTCATGGATCATCTTTTCTTTCAGCAGCGTGGCTTTAAACCAATCCAGCAATCCGCTCCAAAAGTCAGAGCCGACCAGGACGATAGGGAATTTTCCGATTTTATTCGTCTGGATCAATGTCAATGCTTCCGTCAGCTCATCCAGCGTACCGAATCCTCCGGGCATTACCACAAATCCCTGCGAATATTTCACAAACATTACTTTTCGTACAAAAAAGTAATCGAAGTTCATGGAATATGATCTGTTGATGTACGGATTAAAATGCTGTTCAAAAGGAAGGTCTATATTGAGTCCGATGGATTTCCCTTTTGCATTAAAAGCACCTTTGTTTCCTGCTTCCATAATACCGGGTCCGCCGCCGGTAATGATCCCGAAACCAATTTTGGTGATTTTTTCTGCGATTTCAACCGCCATTTTGTAATATTTGCTGTCCGGCTGCAGCCTGGCTGATCCGAATATGGAAACGCACGGGCCGATCTTCGCAAGCTTTTCATAGCCATCTACGAATTCTGCCATCACCTTGAAAACCATCCAGCTGTCTTTGGTTACGGTTTCGTCCCAGGTCTTTTGTTTCAGGCTGTTGTGCAGCCTGGTTTCGTTAACATCAAATTCGGGATTGATCAAGCTTTCATCCCGGGTTCCTTCTATTCCCATTGCAAATTATTTAAAATATTTTTCGGCTTCTGTTACGGATTCCGGTCTGCCTACATCAATCAGCACGCTGTTATGCACAAAACCGTGAATATGTTCTGTTTGCATCAAATCCAGATATTCCTCCATTACAGAAAACTTGCCCGTTCTTTTTATCTTTTCAAAGATAACCGGATTAATACAGTGAACGCCGCTGAAAGCCAAAGGCTTAAATCCTTTATTGAATTCGGCCAGCCTTTGTTCGCCGGTTTGTACATTCAGCCAGCCACGCAACACCAGATCGTCATTAAACAGTAATTTTCTCGAACTTTCTCTATCCGAAACGGCTAAAGTAGCAAAATCTTTTATCTTTTTATGGTATTCCACAAAATCCGTGATGTTGATGTCGGTAAGGATATCCGCATTCATAATGAGGAAATCTTCGCCGTGATCGAGAAACTTTCTGGCAAAAATCAAGCCGCCTCCCGTTTCCAGCAGTTCTTCGGATTCATCAGAGATTTCTATTTTGCATCCGAAATTATCATTTTGCTTTAAAAAATCAACAATCTGATTTCCGAAATGATGAACGTTGATCACAAAATCCCGGATTCCGAAATTTTTCAGGTAGGTAATATTTCTTTCCAGCAACGGAATTCCATTCACTTTAGCCAATGCCTTCGGGTGATGATCGGTAAAGGGTTTCAGCCGGGTTCCTTTTCCTGCTGCAAAAATAAGTGCCTTCATTTTTTATAATTGATAAGTGATGAATGATGATTGATAATGATAAGAGTTTTTAAAATCATTTATCATTCATGAATTCAGTTGGTGCTGTTCGTCATGGTGAAGACTGATTTCCACTTGGTCACCGTATTTTTCTTCGATGAAACGGGCGATCTTGATGGCAGAATATACCGATCGGTGCTGTCCGCCCGTACATCCGAAGTTGATCTGTAGGTTTTCAAAGCCTCTATCCAGGTAATTGTCGATGTTGATGGAGACCAGACTTTTAATCAGTTCCAAAAACTTAGGCATATCGGTTTTGGTTTCCAGGTATTCCTGAACGCCAATATCGTTGCCGGTCTGAATCTTATATTCTTCCACTCTTCCGGGGTTGAGAATTCCGCGGCAGTCAAATGTAAAGCCGCCGCCGTTCCCTGTTTCGTCTTTCGGTATTCCGCCTTTCTTGTAGGAAAAGCTATGTATGTCGATGTGTAGCATATTTTTAATTTGTTATTTAAACTGTTAAACCGTAGTTTTTTTCTGCATTGGTTTTGATTGGCATCTTTGTCGTTGACTGCATCAAAATAATATTCATCAATTGTAAGAAGATATCTTCGTTGAAGTCTCGGCCAAATCTTTCCATTGCTTTTACAATATTCTGCTGAGATTTCTGTAAGACGACAAGTTTATATTTATTCAATTTTATACGTAAACTATCTTAACGGTTTTAACATTTCTTCTATTTTAATCTTTGTCTTTTCCAGATTCAACTGTTTAATAACTTTTTGAAGTTCCGGATATTCTTTCATCTGTTCCCAGGTTTCTGCAAATTCTGTCAGATTTTGTATTCCTTTTTCAAGGCTTGCTATAAAATGTGGTTTCCTTTGGATGAGTCCCCGGAATCCGTAAGCACCCATTACCTGCAAGAATCTCATCAATTGGATGGGTTTTACCGAAGTTTTTAGTTGATTTGTAACAGTCTCATCTTTAAACTGATTGATGTAAAATTCCAGCATTTCATTCTTGAAATCTTCAGGGAAGTTAGCTTTTGCCTGGAAAAGAAAAGATATTACATCATACATCAACGGACCATTCATTGCCGACTGGTAATCGATAAAGGAAACTTCATCTTTTTCGTTCACCATAATATTCCGGGCCTGGAAATCACGGATCATCAGTCCTTTCGGATTCAGGCTTTCGATGAGGCTGACTATGCTCCTGAATTCTTTTAACAGTATAGATTTTTGGTATTCCAGCTCCAGGACATCTGCCACGAAATTTTTAAAGTAGTAAAGATCATGGGTTACCGGAAGCTCATCGTATCTTTCATATTCAAAAGTCCGGGTAAAATCGATCTTGTCTTTTGTTAAAATCTGTAGCTGATACAGTTTTTCCAGCGTTTGCCGGGCTAAAAATTTTACCCGGTCTGAAAGTCCTTCGCGGGCAATAATTCCGGAAAGCGTCTGTTCTCCCAGAAATTCCTGGATATACATACCCCGGTCTTCGGAAACGGCGAAAATTTCGGGGGTATTCAGTTGTAAACGGGAAAAAACATCTGAGTAATACAGGAAACTCTCATTCTCCAGGATATTTTCATTGTAAGTAACAATGTATTTTTTATTTCCGGCTACTGCCAGAAAATTGACCCTTGCAGAACCGCTTTGAGCCAGAGTAATGAATTCAGAAGATGGTATTTCTGTATAATTTTCAAAAAATCGTTGTACGTAATCAGAAATCATAGGCGAAACAAATATAGTAATTTACGGTTAATTTCTATCTTTGCAGTATGTTAAAGGACTTCAAACCTGTTTTGGGCATTTTGCTGCGCTTCATCATCATTTATCTGGTGTTGCTTCTTACTTATCAGTTCTTCCTGAACCGTTTTGAGAGCAGCGGCCTTGATCCTTTTTCCAGGATGATCGCGGAGCAGGTAAGCGGTCTTCAGAATGCTATTGGCTTCCCTACGCAGCTGTACGATGATAT
Source organism: Chryseobacterium sp. sg2396 (assembly GCF_042610505.1). Taxonomy (NCBI): domain Bacteria; kingdom Pseudomonadati; phylum Bacteroidota; class Flavobacteriia; order Flavobacteriales; family Weeksellaceae; genus Chryseobacterium; species Chryseobacterium sp. sg2396. The sequence continues at coordinate 43,310 of NZ_JBHGAQ010000026.1, forward strand.
AAAAGGCGAACAGGTGTGGTTTTACGTGAAACAGGAATATGTAACCCGTATGGTGGAAGGATGCAATGCGATTTCCGTGATGATTCTTTTTGTGGCTTTTGTTTTTGCTTTCTATAAAGGGTCCAAAACATTTGTTTTCGTATTAACAGGCCTCATCCTCCTGTACGTGATGAATCTGCTCAGAATCGTAGGTTTGAATATTGTTGTGTCAGACTACAAACAATACGGTAAAATTTCACATGATTTTATTTTTCCTGCCATCATCTACGGAACGGTAGTCGTGCTGTGGCTCATCTGGATTAAATTTTTTGCTTTGAGAAAATGAAAGTGCTCAGCTGGTTTTTAGTGGTCCTTGGGGTATTGGGATTAATTGGCATTAGGATATTGGAAGACCGTCTTTTTTATGATCCTTTCTTGAATTACTTCCATGAAGCCCAGAAGAACATTCCGTTTCCGCCTTTTGAATGGGGAAAATTAATTGCCGGACATCTTTTCAGGTTTGTCTTAAATCTTTTTTTCTCCTGCCTGGTTATTCATTTCTGGTTTAAAAACAGACAGTGGACGATTCAGGGAGCTCTTTTAATAACGATTATTTTTCTAATTACTTTTCCGATTTATCTTTACTGTATTTACGACCGGTTTGAAACCGGATACCTTTTCTCTTTCTATATGAGGCGGTTCGTAATTCAGCCATTGATTCTGCTGCTGATTATCCCGATGTTTTATTACAGAAAGCATTTGGATAAAAAATAAATGATATTATTATTCCGCGGTGTGCTTCTCGGTATTCGTTACGTTTTCCGGGGTCCAGGTTACTCTTTTTTCAAAATCTTTTTCGCGGACCGGGCATTCTGCGATTTGACAGATCGGGCATGAAATAGGTTTGCAGTCATCCATGTGAAAATTGAATTCGAT
>NZ_JBHGAQ010000027.1:0-42458 GCF_042610505.1 Chryseobacterium sp. sg2396
CCAGACGGATATCCTGATTTATCCTAACCCGGTAAGCTCGGTACTGTATGTGAAAAATATCAGCAAAAAAGCGAATTACAAGATTTACAGTGCTGCAGGACAGTTGGTATCAAGCGGTATCATCTTAAACAATAAGATTGATGTCCATGCGTTAATCAATGGAGTTTACATGATAGATATCCAGGACGGAACTTCAGTATCCGCTCAGAAGAAATTTATCAAAGAATAAAAAATGTATCAGCATTAATTATTAATTTTAAAGGCTCTCAGAAATGGGAGCCTTTTTTATTGAATGCTGAAATGTTTTTTGAGTGAAGTGAATTCGATAATATTGATTCATTTTCAATCGGCGAATAAAAGAAAAATAAGGTTGAAAGAGAACGGGGCTTCAAATAGATCTCCTAAAGCTTAGTGGATGGATACTATTTAAACGGTTAGTTTATACACCTTCCGGTATCCGGAACCCATATTCTAGCCCTTAACTTGATTCTGCAAAAATGACAATAAAAAGCCCGCCGGAAAATCCGACGGGCTTTTGTTTATTCGATATCGAAGATAACCTTTTCGGTATGCTCCTTTAAATCTTCTAAATTGGTATTGTTGTAGATGATGCAGTCTGCCAGCTTGATCTTATCTTTTTCAGGCATCTGCTTTTCCATAATGGCCTGTACTTCGCGATAGGTTTTGCCGTCCCGGTCCATGACCCTTTTCATCCGTATATTATCCTCTGCCGTAACGAGAACCGATTTATAACACTCCCGGTTAAGTTTCAGTTCGAACAGCAAAGCCGTTTCTTTAAAGATCAGATACTTTTTCTGTACTTTCACCCATTCTTCAAAATCGGAACGTATTGCAGGATGAATAATTTCGTTGAGACCTTCGAGCAGATCTTTATCGTTAAAAACCTTTTCAGCTACGTATTTCCGATCATAAAGTCCGTTTGTATCATAAGCTGCATTTCCTAAAAGTTTTTTGATTCTCGCCTTTAAATCTTCATTCTCATTCACAATGTCCTTTGCCCGGTCATCCGAATAATAAACGGGAAATCCGCACTCTTCAATAAATCTTGCTACAGAAGTTTTTCCCGATCCTATACCACCGGTGAGCCCGATGATCTTGGGTGCCGGTAACGGATCCGGTTCCGTCTGCTGAGTTTCTGAATGTAATTCTTCCATATCTAATATTAATATCCGAAAACATCATTAAAGCTAAAAGTTTCATCAAGCCTTACGCCCTTTTCGGTCATTTTAAGACTGGCCAGTTCATGGCGGGCATCATGCTCGAAAAACAATAAATATTCATTGTCTACACACTGCTTCAGGAATTTTCCTTTCTCTTCAAGTGTAAGGAGAGGGCGGGTATCATATCCCATCACATATACATGCGGAATATGCCCGGCGGTAGGAATGAGATCTGCCGCGAAAACAATGGTTTTTTCCTGGTATTGGATCACCGGCAGCATCTGCTTTTCCGTATGTCCGTCTACAAAGATCACATCCATTTTAAGATCCGGGGCAAAACCGTAGTTTCCGTTTGAGGGAAGCGGTAAAAAGTTCAGCTGTCCGCTTTCCTGGATCGGGATAATATTTTCCTTCAGAAAACTGGCCTTTTCCCTTGCATTAGGCTCTGTTGCCCATTGCCAGTGGTTTTCATTGGTCCAGAAATGTGCGTTTTTAAATGCGGGCCGGTAGCCTGTTTTATCATCGTTCCATTCAATGGCGCCGCCACAATGGTCGAAGTGAAGGTGGGTAAGAAAAACATCGGTAATATCTTCCCGTACGAAACCGTATTTTTTAAGATTTTTGTCCAGAGTATCGTCACCCCAGAGCGAATAGTGGCCGAAGAATTTTTCGTCCTGCTTATTTCCAAGGCCGCAGTCTATCAGGATCAGCTTCTTGCCATCTTCCACAAGCAGAGATCGTGTTCCCAGTTCAATCAGGTTTCTCTCGTCTGCAGGGTTAGTTTTTTCCCACAGACTCTTTGGGACGACCCCGAACATGGCGCCGCCGTCTAATTTAAATTTTCCACATTGTATTGGATATAGTTTCATATTATATTAAGTTTCTGTAATGTATTATTTTTTTAACAGTTTCATTTTTCCGGCAATCCTTCGTGCGTTCTCATCTCCACCCTCAAGATTGGTAATAATATTTCTAAAATCCAGTTCTTTCCTGCTTTGGGAAAGTTTCTGTTTAATAAAAATTTCGGTGGGAATAATTTTCATTCCGAAAGCTCCTTTCATTTCCTTTTCCACAAAAGCTTTTCCCATATCGTTCAGCATCACCGGACAGTGCTGGGCTTTTTCATATTTGGTGGTGAGCTTGTCCAGATGCCGGTACAGTTCGTCGTCATTCATCAGTTCAACTTTTCCATAGATCTGCACCGCTTCATAATTCCAGGTTGAAACATTGATGTGGTCGTACCAGCTACTTGAAATATAAGCATGGGCGCCCAGAAAATCACAAAGCACTTCGCTTCCGTCTTTCAGGAGTTTTGCCTGCGGATTGGCTCTGGAAATATGGGTTTCGATATACCTGTTTTCCGGGTCATCTTCATTCAGGATCATCATCGAATGTGTAGCCCGGATTTTTTCTTCGGAGGAAATTAATAAAGCAAAAGCATTTTCCCTAATAATGTCTTTCATCAGGGCAAGCTCTTCGCTTTTATATAATCGGGGTGTATACATAGATCTTCTTTAAAATAGTTCGCCCGGATTTTTAGGCCTTGTAATATTCAGGTGTTTGTAGGCTTTGTCCGTTACTTCACGTCCTCTCGGGGTCCTGATGATAAATCCTTCCTGGATCAGGAACGGTTCATAAACCTCTTCCAGCGTTTCCGGATTCTCTGCAATGGAAGTTGCCAATGCTGAAATACCAACCGGTTTTCCTTTAAAGTTTTCAATCATAACCCTCATGATTTTGTTATCCATTTCATCCAGTCCGAATTCATCTACATTCAGGGAGTCCAGTGCGTATTTTGTAATGTTGATTTCAATTTCCCCATTTCCTTTAATTTCGGCAAAATCACGAACCCTCCTCAGAAGAGCATTGGCAATCCTCGGTGTTCCCCGGCTTCTCCTTGCAATTTCAATGGAGGCATCTTCATAAATTTTTACGCCCAAAACCCGTGCACTCCGGATGATGATGATCGATAAAAGCTCAATCGTGTAATATTCAAGTCTGCTTTGGATCCCGAATCGGGCCAGCATCGGTTTTGTCAGCATTCCGCTTCTTGTCGTTGCTCCTACCAGGGTAAACGGATTCAGGCCGATCTGTACGCTTCTTGCATTCGGGCCGGTTTCCAACATGATGTCGATCTTATAATCTTCCATTGCTGAATACAGATATTCTTCCACCACCGGCGAAAGCCTGTGGATTTCATCAATAAAGAGAACATCGTTTTCCTCAAGGTTGGTCAGAAGTCCGGCCAAACTTCCGGGCTTATCCAGTACAGGACCAGAGGTGATCTTACAGTTTACTCCAAGTTCATTCGCAATGATATTGGCCAGTGTGGTTTTACCTAAGCCGGGAGGGCCATGCAGCAGTACATGGTCGAGTGCTCCGCCGCGCCTTTTGGCAGCCGATACGAACACTTCCAGGTTGTCCAGTGTTTTTCGCTGCCCTGCAAAGTCCTTAAAGCTCTGGGGACGAATCTGTTCTTCCTGTGCCAGTTCTTCACGGGAATAATTGTCTTTATCTGGATGTAAAAAGTCAGGCATTAATTCAATTTCATTTACCGTAAAGATAGGAAAATTGAGGTTAAAATGCAGAATAATTTGAGGGTAAGATCGGAGGTAAAGATAAAGTAGAATATTAGGGAGGATGTTTTTTTAGCGTTAACAAGATTAAGATATTTTGAGTATTTTTGAGAGACAGGAAACTTCTTTATTAAGATTCTACGGCGTAACGGATAAATGTTTGGGTTATACCTAAAGAATCCCGATATAAATGAAGTCAATATGCATTTAAAACATTAGCTTAAACTAAATAAATGAGGTTAATCGGCCCTTTTAAGCAGGTGGTAACACTTGCCAATCTTCCTTTAAGAGGAAAACTTTCAGATGAGCAGTTGGAAATTATCGAGGACGGCGGAATTTTAGTAGATCAGCATAAAATCCGGAAAGTCGGGAATTATGAAACCTTAAGATTGGAAAATCCGGATGTGGAAACCGAAGAAATAGTAGGCGAACAGGTTGCTCTTCCTGCTTTTGTGGATTCCCACACCCACATCTGCTTTGGCGGAAACCGCTCCAATGATTTTGCCATGCGCAATGCCGGAAAAACCTATCTTGAAATTGCCGAAAGCGGAGGAGGAATCTGGAGTTCCGTACAGCATACAAGAAAGGCTGCGGAAGATGAATTGCTGAAGACCCTGCTGGAAAGAATTGATTTTTTACTGGCACTCGGCATTACGACGATCGAGGTGAAAAGCGGTTACGGCCTGGATGTAGAAAACGAACTGAAGATGCTACGCATCATTAAAAAAGCTCAGGAATTAACAAAAGCGATGTTGGTTCCAACCTGTCTTTCCGCACATTTGAAGCCGAGGGATTTTGATGGCAGTAACGAAGAATACCTGCAATATATCTTAAATGAAATTTTACCGAAAGTAAAAGAAGAGAATTTAGCCAGACGGGTTGACATCTTCATAGAAAAATCCGCCTTTCAGCCGGAAGAAAGCAAAGTGTTTCTTTTGAAGGCAAAAGAAATGGGCTTTGAAATTACGGTTCATGCGGATCAATTTACCCCGGGAAGTTCAAAGATTGCCGTAGAAGTTGGCGCAACATCTGCCGATCATCTGGAAGCAACCGTTGATGAAGGTATTGAGTTGCTGGCAACCTCAGAGACGGTAGCCACCGCTTTACCGGGAGCCAGCTTAGGCTTGGGTGAAAAATTTACCCCGGCCAGGAAATTACTTGATGCGGGAGCAATCGTTGCTATTGCCAGTGACTGGAATCCGGGTTCAGCACCTATGGGAAACCTGATTGCGCAGGCATCCATCCTGGCAACTTTTGAAAAGCTTACCACTGCGGAAGTATTGGCGGGAATTACCTTCCGTTCAGCATTTGCCCTCCGGCTCGAAGACCGGGGAAGACTGGAAGAAGGAATGAAAGCAGATTTCGTAACTTTCAAAACCGGTAATTTCCAGAATATTCTCTACAATCAGGGAAGCCTGAAAAGCGAGGGTGTTTTCGTTGATGGCATGCGGATTTAATGAAAAAAATAATCATTAATTTCATCTCGATGATTGCTTTGATAATCGTGCAGTATTTTATGTCGATTATTCTGGTTTTTCAGATTGCCACAAAAAGAGTCGGCCAGCCGCCGTCAGGTTTTAAAGATATGTTAATCATATTGATCTGGCTGGGAGGCGTTATATCCATTATTTATTTTTTTATTAAATTTCTTCTAAGTATTTACAGACATAAAGAATAACAACATCACCAAAAAATAAAAAAGCAGTATGAACACCATTTGGCAGGGAAGATTAGACGGCGAAGAGCTTCTTTACCACAGAATATTTCAGCGGGTAAAAGAAGAAAATAATTACGATTTTATTTCAACTAGAGATTTCGTTTTGCATGGCTTTGCCGTGGATGAAGGCGTTAAGCGAAATAAGGGCAGGCAGGGCGCAAAGGATGCACCTGATCTGATTCGTAAAAACATGGCCAATTTCCCTGTTATCCGTCCGGATTTTGCGCTGCTGGATTTCGGAAATATTACTTGTGAAGACGGAAAGCTGGAAGATACACAGTATAAACTGGCAAAGAATGTTTCCAAGGTGCTGCTGAAAGGCGGAAAGTCTGTGGTACTCGGTGGCGGACATGAAGTGACCTACGCTCATTATATAGGTGTAAAAACCGCATTTCCGGAGCAGAAGATCGGGATCATTAATATCGATGCTCATTTTGATAACCGGAAGCCTGAAGATGGAGTGGGCGCAAGCTCGGGAACGGGTTTCTGGCAGATTGCCCAGGAAGGAGATATTAATTCCCTCCATATCGGAATCCAGAGAAATTCAAATACCCTTAAATTGTTTGATACGGCTCATCAGTACAAAATGAAATACATCCTGGCCGACGAGCTTTTTTTTGAGAATCTGCCTTCGGTTTATCAGAGGATCAACGACCTCCTGGACAGCGTGGACTATGTCTATCTTACGGTCTGTATGGACGTATTCAATGCTTCGATTGCGCCCGGGGTTTCGGCTTCAGCTTATAACGGGATCTTTGCCGATGCGGCATTTATGCATTTCTACAGGCATATCCTGAAAAGCGATAAGCTGCTCGCGCTGGATGTTGCCGAAGTGAATCCAGCCTATGATATCCAGGACAAAACGGCAAGGCTGGCCGCTACTTTAATTAATGAATGGTTTATTGTTTAGAAATGACTGATAATATTCCGATAGAAAAAATCACTATTTTATTTAATTCCAAGGAACAAAGTTTGTTGCTTACCAAATGCTTTTAACAGAGCGATAATTTAAATCCGGCTCAGATCGGATTTAGAAACAGAAATTATATTATGGAACAATCAATTGAAAATAAACTTATCAGAGCAGATAAGGCATTTTCAGAATGGAAAAAGGTGCCATTCGAAGACAGACAGAAACTCATTGCCAAAGCGGCGGAACTCCTGAAAAACAATGCGGAAAAATTTGGTACGATCATTACCAAAGAAATGAACAAACCGGTTGCCCAGTCGATTGCTGAGGTGGAAAAGTGTGCCTTGATGATGAATTATTATGCAGATGCGGAAAACATTTTAAAACCTGAACACATCGATTCTCAATATTCTTATTCCGAAATCCACTATGTTCCGAAGGGAGTTATTCTGGGCGTTATGCCATGGAACTTCCCGTTCTGGCAGGTATTGCGGTTCGCCGTTCCGGCAATCCTGGCAGGGAATACCGTCGTTCTGAAGCATGCTTCTATCTGTTTCGGCAGCGGAAATGCCATTGAGGATGTGCTTTTGGAAGCCGGTTTTCCTGAAGGCGTATTCCAGAATCTTGAAATCGGACATAAAGATGTGAAAGAGGTTCTTGAACATAAGGCCATTGCGGGTGTAAGTCTTACCGGAAGTGAGAAAGCCGGCGCAGAAGTCGCTTCCATAGCCGGGCAGAAGATCAAGAAATCAGTGTTGGAGCTGGGCGGCAGTGATGCTTTCATCGTATTGGATGATGCCGACCTGGTGGAAGCGGCAAAAGTAGGTGCCCTGGCCAGACTGCAAAACTGCGGGCAAACCTGTGTGGCGGCTAAAAGATTCATCATCAATGAGAAAATAGAAGATGCTTTCCTTCCGAAATTTATCGAAGAATATAAAAAGTTCGTTCCGGCAGATCCGATGGATAAGGAAACGAAAATTGCCGGAATGGCAAGACCCGATCTGGCAGATGATCTGGAGAAGCAATTCGAGAAAGCCTTGGAAAACGGTGCAGAAATTATTCTTCCTCTCGAAAGAATTTCCGACAACGAGTTCAAGCCGGGACTGATTCGGGTGAAAGAAGGCAATCCGATCCTTCAGGAGGAGCTTTTCGGACCGTTGGGAATGGTAATGGTTGCCAAAGACGATGAAGAAGCCTTAAGGATGGCCAACGATATTCCGTTCGGACTTTCGAATTCCGTGTGGACAAAGGATAAAACCCGCCAGTTGTTTTTTATTGAAAACCTGGAATCCGGAACGGTAAACATCAACCGGATGACCAGCTCAGACCCTCGTTTCCCATTCGGCGGGACTAAGACTTCGGGATATGGAACAGAGCTTTCTTTGTTGGCATTGAGGGAATTTGTGACGGCAAAAACGATTGTCGGAAATTGATAAAGAAAGATAGATTGTTTAGGGCACGGTTATACAATGTATGACTGTATAGTTGAATTGAAGACATCAGTGTTAAAAAGCTTTAAAATCAGACTATACAAAATGTTCAATAAACCAAAAGCCTCCGGGAATCACTTTTCCCGGAGGCTTTTTATTGCAACAGATTTGTAAAAACTTATACTGTGGTTAATCGTAAGGTATTGGTCTTTCCGCCTTCGTAAGATGGAGTGGCATTGATGTTGATAACGAAATCGCCTGCTTCAATGTACCCATAGTTGTGGGTAAGCATATTCACCTGGATAATCGTTTCATCAGTGGATTTCTTCATATCGTAATAATAAGCGTGAACACCCCAAAGAAGGTTTAGCATATTGATTACTCTTTTGTTACCGCTGTATACAATAATGTGGGAATTCGGGCGGTGTGCTGAAAGTTGGAATGCCGTATATCCTGAGCTTGTTAAGGTAACGATTGCGGAAACATTGGTTGTTTTTGCAATTCTTACAGCTGCCAGGCAAACCCGGTTTGTAATGAATCTTTCGTCGATGCAGTTGAAGTCTTTTTCAATCGGTTCGTTCTTATGCTGGTAGAAATGCGTGGTTTCGATATTTTTTACGATTTTCGCCATGTTTTCCACTACCTGTACGGGGTATCTTCCCACAGAAGTTTCTCCGGAAAGCATTACGGCATCCGCTCCGTCCAGTACCGAGTTGGCAACGTCATTCACTTCCGCTCTCGTCGGTGTCAAACTGTTGATCATTGTTTCCATCATCTGGGTTGCGATGATTACCGGTTTGGAATAGAATCTTGCCTTTTCCACCAATGTCTTTTGGATAGCAGGTACTTCTTCCATCGGAACCTCAACCCCTAAATCCCCTCGGGCAACCATCAGTCCGTCGCACTCCAATAAGATTTCATCAATATTTTTAACCCCTTCCGGCTTTTCAATTTTCGCAATAATCGGCGTTTTGAATTTTCCGTTCGGGTGTTTGGAGATCAGTTCTTTAAGATCGATGATATCCTGGGCGTGACGCACGAAAGAAAGGGCGATCCAGTCTACTTCCTGGTCAAGCATGAAGTTGGCATCCTGAATGTCTTTTTCCGTTAATGCCGGAAGGGAAACATTTGTATTCGGAAGGTTTACTCCTTTTTTAGAGCTTAGAGGTCCTCCCTGGATGGTCTTTGCTTTTACCGTATCGGTAAGGTTGGTTTCCGTCACTTCCAATACCAGCTTACCGTCATCGATCAAGATTCTTTCCCCTACTTTTACATCCTGAGGAAACTGCTGATAAGTCATATACACTTTGGTGGAATCTCCTTCGATCTTTTCATTGGTGAATGTAAGGATATCTCCAGGGTTAAGGTAAGAACCTTCTTTTACAACTCCCACTCTTAATTTAGGACCTTGTAAATCCCCTAAAATTCCTACAGAGAAACCGTACTCTTTGTTAAGTTCTCTGATGATTTCGATATTTGAACGAACTAAATCGTAGTCAGCGTGTGAAAAATTGATTCTGAAAATGTCAACACCTGCTTTCATTAACCCTAACATTACTTCCTTCGACGATGAAGCCGGACCAAGTGTCGCGATAATTTTTGTCTTCTTTAAATACTTATTCATAATACTGGATAATTTGATAAAGTTCTTCTTCAGAACCTAATACATAATCTTGAATCGGAAAAACAAGATTTTCAGGGAGCAAAATTACGGAAAAATCAGGAAACTGTTCCGAACTGTGCAAAATATATTGCACTTCTACCTGATTATTTAATAAAAATTTAATGTTTTCTTCTTCTGAGAAGAGTTCAGTCTGTAGTTTTTTTTGTTTACTTTCTGAAGATCTGTTGGAAACGAACGTAAAACAGGTACGGGTAAACTTATGATAGGCTTCAAACCTGGGAAAAGAATAATCATAATAATCACCCTGAAGGATAAGATCTTCAATTCTTTTAAATTTGAGGCCGTTGTTGATTTGATTTACCTGAAAGAAAAACTCATGATCCGGGATGTGCTTTGCCAACCTTACCAACCCTATGGTAATATTGTCAAATTCGGTATCGTCAAGGTCATAAAGTTTTTGGATTTCCAAGGATATTCTCTTTTTTGTTTAAAATATAAAATGCCCGCTGTGCCGCTTTTTCTTCTGCCTTTTTCTTTGAAGTTTCCGTAGCGTTCGCTATTTTTTCTTCTCCGAGCCAGACATGGCAGCGAAAGACAACCGATTTATTTACCTGGATCTCTTCGCAGGTTTCGTACTTTATATTCAGTTTCTTCTTCTGGCTCCATTCCAGGAGAAGCCCTTTGTAGCTTACAATTTTATTTTCCAACTTATTGATTTCCGAAGGCGTCAGCAGCCGTTCCAGGATAATCCTTTTGCAGGTATCGTACTGGAAGTCGAGATAGACGGCTCCAATGAGGGCTTCAAGCAAATTTCCGGAGATATTTTCGCCCAGTGCTACGGAGTTCTGTTTCTGCAGCAGATCGGTAAGTTTCAGATCATCTCCCAACTTATTCAGGTTTTTCCTGTTTACGATCTTGGATTTCATCTGCGTCAGATATCCTTCATTAGCCTGAGGATAGGTATGAAACAGATGGCAGGAGATAACGGTGCCCAAAACGGAATCCCCTAAAAATTCGAGCCTTTCATAATTGCTGTCTTTTTTAGAAGAATTTTTCAAAGAAAAGGCCTCGCGGTAGAGGGCAACATTCTGTACCTCAGTGCCGAGCATTTTAGTCAGTTCGGTACTGAGAAAGTAGTCTCTCTCCGTAAGCTGTCTTTTTCTTTTTTTGAGAAGGAATTTAGAAAAGTATTTCTGTAACTCCATTCAGTAAGTTTAGATTTTCTTAAATAGAACGCAGGCGTTATGCCCACCAAACCCAAAAGTATTACTCATGGCTACTTTTACATCTTTCTTCGCAGCTTCGTTGAACGTGAAGTTCAGCCTGCTGTCGATATTTTCGTCATCAGTAAAATGGTTGATGGTAGGAGGAACAATACCATGAATAATCGTTCCCAACGCAGCAATAGCTTCAATAACACCGGCGGCACCCAGCAGGTGGCCCGTCATTGACTTTGTAGAATTAATCTGAATGTCAAAAGCATGTTCGCCCAGTAACTTCGAAATGGCATTGGATTCTGCGATGTCTCCTAATGGAGTAGAGGTACCGTGCATATTGATATGGTCTACTTCATCAGCAGTAAGCCCCGCGTCTTCCATGCAGTTTTTCATTACGAGGTAAGCGCCCAGTCCTTCAGGATGTGGTGCCGTCATGTGATGTGCATCTGCACTCAGGCCTCCGCCTTTTAACTCTGCATAAATGGTTGCTCCGCGTTTTACGGCGTGCTCGTATTCTTCAAGAACGATGCATCCTGCGCCTTCACCCAGCACAAATCCGTCTCTGTCTTTATCGAAAGGTCTGGAAGCTGTTTTCGGATCGTCGTTTCTTGTTGAAAGTGCCATCATTGCATTAAATCCACCGACCCCGCTTGCGGTAACGGCTGCTTCAGAGCCTCCGCACACAATAACGTCTGCTTTTCCAAGCTGGATCAGCATCTTGGAGTCGATTAATGCATTCGCCGACGATGCACATGCGGAAACCGTGGTGTAATTCGGTCCGTGGAAGCCATATTCTATAGAAATATGCCCCGGTGTGATGTCTGCGATCATTTTAGGGATAAAGAAAGGGTTGAATCTCGGGATCTCCGTATTGGCCCATCCCAGGACTTCGGTTTCAAAGGTCTCCAGACCCCCGATTCCGGAACCCCAGATAACGCCGACCCTGTTTTTGTCTACCTGATCTTCGATGATCCTCGAGTGTTCCACTGCTTCCCTTGCCGCTACAAGACCAAGCTGTGTATTCCGGTCCATTTTTTTTGCTTCTTTCTTGTCGAAATGCTGCAGCGGATCGAAATTTTTTACTTCACAGGCGAATTTGGTCTTAAAGTTTGTGGCATCAAAAAGAGTAATAGGAGCGGCTCCGCTCTCACCTTTTACAAGATTTTCCCAGTATTCTTTTGCATTATTTCCTATTGGCGTTATTGCTCCAAAACCGGTTACAACTACTCTTTTTAATTCCATAAACTTTGTTTAATTTCTTTTTGTTGAAGAATATTATTTATTTACTACTTCTTCGATATAAGCGATAGCGTGACCTACAGTAGTAATTTTTTCAGCTTGGTCATCTGGGATTTGAATGTTGAATTCTTTTTCAAATTCCATGATAAGTTCTACCGTATCCAAAGAGTCTGCTCCTAAATCGTTTGTGAAGCTAGCCTCCGGAGTTACTTCTGTTTCTTCAACGTCAAGCTTATCAGCGATGATAGCTTTTACTCTTGATGCAATGTCTGACATAGTAAATTTTTTTTTAATTGTTAGATGGTGCAAATATATAAAATTCTTTACGATAAAACATTTTTTTAGTCTTTTTTGTGGCTTGTAGGTATGTATTTTGTCACACGGGTGTTTAGTCTTTTCGTTTTCAGTTGTTTATATTTTGTTATTTTACAACTTGCTTTATCTCTGATTCTCTGTCAAATTTCACAGGTTCTGAATGTCATTCAGTCCGTCACTCTTCAACTCCTCCGTTATTTTAATTCCTGTTTTCCTGCGAAGCAACATTATCACTAGCTTTGCAAACCGTTTTTCGAGCATAACATGAAAAAGACTTTTTACCTTATATTTCTCGCTGTTTCCACCTCTTTGCTTTCACAGGTCAAAGGAAAGGTTATCAAAATAAAAGATGGCGATACCATCGTGGTTTTACTCGGCGACAATACGGAGCAGACCCTCCGTCTTGCCGAAGTCGACTGTCCGGAAAGCGGACAGGCCTTCGGCAAGAATGCAAAACAGTTTACTTCCGGCCAGGTTTTCGGGAAAACCGTAATCTTTTATAAAGTAGGGAAGGACCGTTATGGAAGAGGTGTTGCCGGAGTTTTCTATGACGGTGATAAATACCTGTCACGCGAAATCGTAAAAGCAGGTTTCGGCTGGTGGTATTTTAAGGCTTCCAAAAATACCGAACTGCAGAAGCTGCAGGATGAAGCTAAAGAAAAGAAACTTGGTTTGTGGGCGGATAAAACGGCCATGTCGCCGTGGGATTTCAGGAAAGCGAAAACTTCCAAAAGGAAAGTTTCAAAATCGTAAGAATATACTTTTATGCTTTAGCGTTTCGGAGCCTTATTTCCTGAGTTCATCAGTTTTATTCCTGAGCTGAAGGATTTGTTGTTTTATGAAAACTGGAGACCGGATACTTTTGTTTCATTGAATTTTAAAATAAAAAAAATGAACAGAGAGTTGGTGTTCCTGAGAACCTTTGCCGTTGCTACTGCCTGCGGCATAATCTTTATTTTTACGTCTGCCTTTACCCATGGCGGAAATCAGAAATTCGGTGAAATTGATGTGGAAAGGATTAACATTGTCGAAAAAGACGGTACTGTAAAAATGATCCTCACCAATGTAGACCGTTTCCCGAATGGTGCGGCCAGAGTCAATGGCCTGCCGGTAAACGAAGACCGGAAAAAACGGTCGGGCATGCTGTTCTTTAATGAAGAAGGAATCGAATGCGGCGGCTTCATTTATGACGGCAAAAAAACACAAGACGGCCACGCCTCGGGGCTTTCGTTGACCTATGACCAGTACGATGGTGACCAGGTAATGCAGCTGCTGACGCAGGATGTTGGGAAAGGTGACCAGCGGTTTGTCGGCTCCACGCTGGCTTTCAACGACCGTCCGGCGAAGGAATCTCAGGGAAAGACCATGGAACTGATGAAGGAGTTGGGGGAAATCGAAAAGAAAGATCCTGAAAAAGCAAAGCAAAAATACAGGGAATACGAAGCGAAAGGCTTGCTGGGCGGCGTTCCGCGGGTGATGCTCGGCAAATCGCGAAGTCTTAACAACGGGCTGTTTCTTTTTGACGATAAAGGTTCCCCGAAAGCAATGTTTTACGTAGACAAGAGCAACCAGGCCAAGCTGGATTTTTATGATGACCACGGGAAAGTGATCGCTTCATTCCCTGAGCAGAAGTGAAATTAAGATGTAGGGTAATTGGCTGGAAGCGGGATGCTGGAAGTTGTCTTATTATTATGCCGCAGTTAATGATCTTAGCTTTGCAGCTGAATGAATTAAATCAAAATAGAAAGGCTTCAAATTAAAATAACGTGAATTCGAGATACAAACCGTAATATAAAGGCTGGAAGAGGGAAGCCGGATGCCGGAAGTTTCTTTTGTCAGACATAGGATCAAAGGCCCTGATAATCAAACTGAATAGGTGATCGCTTTATCAGAGGAGTTCTTATTCAATCCTGAATAACCGGCTTTTTTTTCAATCAGGGACGGATTTCTCTTGTTTTAAAGTCCTGAAAGTACGGCTTGGTTTAGGATAGGATAAAACCCTGTCAGAAGCATAAATCGTATATTGGTTCCGGCAAGATGAGTATTAATTAAAATCCCGACTGAATCAGTCTTATTTTTATTTTTGAATTAAATAATAGAGTGAATATGATGTTGCTACGGTCGAACTCACGTTAAAATTAAGAAATAGTCCTGCCGATCAACGGGACTATTTTGTACATTGCCATTCTGAAAAAATGAAAAATATTCTAAAAAAGGCTTATCAGAACAGGTATTTTCTATTGTTCATCCTGCTGTTTGCTTATGTCGAGTCCATTTATATCCGGATGATGGTCCGGCAGGAAATCGATGCTTATATCTTTACGCCTGAAGCGGCCCTGGCAACGTTAATGAATGCCGGGATCCTGTTTGGGGTCATCCTGTATTTCATCAGGAAATGGCAGGATTCCGGTAGTTGGCAAGCGGCGGTTCTGCTGAAAATATCTGCAGTATCGATGCTGACGTATCTCTTATCGATGAACCTCATCAGGCTGGCGATTGCTTTCGCCTTCGGTACGGTAGAGCGGAATTTTAACCTTCATGCTTGCAGGCTTTCCATATTTTCCGATTTCCTGGACGGGATGATCTACGGAGGATTTTTTCTGGCCTATTATTACTATCAACACAACAGGAAGCAATACCAGAAGCTGCTTGTCTATAACGAAGCCTTGGCGAAAAGCAAAATTAACCAGCTGAAAAACCAGCTCAACCCGCATTTCCTGTTCAACAACCTCAACGTCCTGGACCAGTTTATCGAAGAAGATAAAGAAAAGGCCTCCGGTTTCCTGAATGAATTTGCTGACATCTACCGGTATGTCTTGAAGGTTTCGGAAAAAGAACTGGTGACCATCGATGAAGAAGCCGGATTTGCAAGACAGTATTTCAGCCTGATCCGCCACCGCTATGGCAATGCCTATCAGCTTAATCTAAATATGGAACAAAGCAATGGGTTTATTGTGCCTTTAACTCTTCAGGTACTGATCGAAAACGCCGTCCAGCATAATCTGGGGACCAAAGAAAACCCGGTAGTTATTACGATTGAAATCAAGGAGTCTATTTTGGCCACCAACAACATCAACCTGAAAAGGAATGCCAGGCCCGAATCCGGCCGTGCCCTGAAAAATCTGGACGAACAGTACCGTATCCTAGTCCGCCAACCCGTTGACATCCATTCTTCAGGCGAAACATTTTCCGTGCATATTCCCATCATCCAATCCCATGACTTATGACAAAAATATTGATCATCGAAGACGAAATCCCGGCAAGAAAAAAACTGAGACGGTTTATTGAAGAGCTGGAGACCCCTGTTCATATCATGGCTGAACTGGACACTGTGCAGGCTGCCGTCACCTTTCTGAAAAATCATCAGCCCGACCTAATCTTTTCGGATATCGAGCTGCTGGATGGGAATGCCTTTGAAATCTACAGCGAAGTTCATGTTGCCTGTCCCGTTATTTTTACTACCGCCTACGATCATTTCTGGATGGATGCTTTCGATACCAACGGCATTGCTTACCTCTTGAAACCTTTCTCCCGGGAACGTTTTCAGAAGGCATGGGACAAATATACTTTGCTCACGAAATCTCCGCTGCAAAAAAAAACTTCCCTCGACGACCTGGCGCATCTGATCCGGCAGAATATCTCCGGAACGCGGTACAAAAAGCGCTTCGGTATCAGCAGCCCACAGGGAATGTATTTCCTGGAAACGGCAGAGATCGCGTTTTTCGAGGCTGATGAAGGGATGGTTTCCATTCATGACCGGAACGGAAAAAGGCACCTGCTGTCCGGCTTTTCTTTAAAGGAGCTGGAAGAACAGCTGAATCCGGAAGACTTCTTCCGTATCAACCGGAGCGAGCTGGTCCACAAAATTTATGTGGAAAACGTTCAACGATATAATAAAAATATACTGGCTGTTAAGGTAACGGGCTGTACTGATCTTTTGAAAACCAGCCAGGCGACGACGGCTGCCTTCCGGGATTGGGTGGAGCGTTAAATGGTGTGATATTGCTTCTCAAACCTTTCAAAAACTCAATTCTTTAGAGCATTATAATGAGAATAAGTCATTTGAAAAACTGTGTAATTGTGGGCATAAATTCTTTCATTCAGAAGAGTTGATAAGCTATCAATTCTAAGAGGAATACTATTCTTAGCTATTCATCTCATTAAAAAAGATAATCATAAGTCATCTAAGTATTCCATTTTATTTCTGGTGTACTTTTTGAAAAGAGATCATTTAATAAATAAATTTTTATGAAAATAAGATCTTTTTTTTATATGGGCTCTTTGCTTTTATTAACAGGTGTTGCTACCATACAGTGCCGTAATAATAATGGAGAGGATGAAGACGCAATAAATGAGAATGCACAAACCATTTATGCGGCAGGTCGTGAGAATTATAAAGCCAAATACTGGAAAAACGGTACTGGCATTTCCCTGGGAAAAAGCGCCGGCAGCTCCGAAGTTATGGATATTGCCATTGCAGGGAATGATGTGTATACTGTCGGTTATGAAGCAAATGCTGCCGGAAAGTATGTGGCTCGGTATTGGAAAAACGGAGTGGCTGTTGATTTAACTGACGGATCCAGGGATGCATTCGCTAACGGCATTTTTATAAGTGGAAATGATGTTTATATTGCAGGCCAGGAACTTAAACCCGGAGAAAGCACGTATGCTGCCAAGTATTGGAAAAATGGAGTTCCTGTAGTATTGGCAGGCGATTCTGAAAATGCAATAGCTTCCGGTATAGCATTAGTTGGAAGCGATGTTTATGTAATTGGTGAACGCCGGATGCAGAACTCGCTTACGCCGGTAACCTGTTATTGGAAAAACGGCCAGCGATCAGATCTTTCAGATCAGACCACGACCGCTTCTGAACAAGATATTACTGTATCAGGTAATGATGTATATATGATGTGGTCTGTAGCTTATAATTCTTCAGGACAGCTGCAGACCCGATATTCAAAAAACCTTTCAGCACCGGTGCTTATCCAGGATGGAACTCCTGAAGTAGGTGGGACCTCCATTGCTGTTAAAGACAATGATGTTTATATAGCCGGTACCGGCCTTTCTTCTACTGGCCAATCTTTCGTTTCAAAGTATTGGAAAAATGGTTTGCCGGTTAGTATAGGGCAGGAAGGATCATTTGGTCTGGGCATTTGTCTTTTTGGAAATGATATTTATATTTCAGGATACCAGCAGGTCCAGGGAGGCGGAACTGTAGCTACCTATTGGAAAAATGGAAAGGCACAACAGTTAACAGGTAATACGGGAAATGGATTATTAAGGCAGATTATAGTTAAAGAGCAATAAGTGGATAATATATAATATATTTGATTGAGTATTGTTGCATAAAGGCTATCCATGAGGATAGCTTTTATTTATGATATTATGTTCAAGAAGATCGTAATATCCAAAACGATGATTATTCTGATAAAATATTAGCACTTTAACTAAACCATATTGTTCTTCAAAATGAAACCCCGGTAAATAAATAATTTACAGAGGTTTTAGTGGAGTTGGAGGGATTCGAACCCTCGCCCAAACAAACAATACACAAGCTTTCTATAGGCTTATTCCGCTATTGGTTTTCGACCGGAGGCAGAGTGCAGACACCCAGCTTCCAGCTTATCTTCTGAGATTTTAGCCGAAGTCTCTAAGCTTTATTTTACATTCCAGAATTAAATACAATCTTACTGATAAAACATTTTGTTCTGTGCAGGACATAATCAGAAAAATGAGAGCAACTAATAAAGCTTCAGAACTTGTAATTTTTCATGAAATGGCTCATGTGAAACATTTTGAAATATATGGAGAAGCTTATCACAATTTAAGCAGATTAGAAAAAGAAACGTACGTTTGGAATCAAGTTTATGAAAATAAAGATAGATGGACAAAAGCTGAATTACAAAGTTCATTAGATTACATAAATGAAATTAGAGTTGAAGAATATGGTTTAGAACCTTTAGAAATAATAATAAAATGAAAAATACAGAGAAAAAAATATTAGAAAAAGCAAAGATTATATTAAAAGATTTGCAGGGAGAAATATATAATGAAAAAAATATTGAAAAAGTAAATTTTAATTCCGAAAAAGAAGTTACAGGATCTAAAACAATGAAATTGGCCTTATGGACTGTAGTTATCCATGAGCCTGTCTTCAACAGTTCACTTTTTTTATATATTTCTGACGATGATGCAGAACCGCTCTTTATCAGAAGCAAACATAAAATATCTGAAATCTTAAAAAATGCTGATGGAAAATATTCTAGAAAGTAGAACTTCTAAGATTCGGTTAAGATAATACATGAAAACATATTAAGAAAATCTACCAATAAAAAGAGATTCCAAATTTAGAAAGGAAATTAGGGTAAGTGAAATTTTAAAAATTCAATAATATGATAACAAAAGAGGAAGTATATAAAAAGGCAAAAGAATATTTAGATAAATCAAAAACACAGTATACAACTATTGATGTTGACAGTATTAAGTTTGAGGAAAATGAAACTGTCAGTTATGGAAAGTATGAAGGAAATAAATTGAATATATATTCTGTTTGTTTTGGACAATTATGGGGTATGGAAGAAAGGAGCATGTTTGTAGATATTGATGCTGAAACAGGTGAGATACTTTACATTGTGACACCTCATGGGTATATGGATGTTGAAGAATAATTTGATAAAAGGCTGTGTTTAAAATTAAATAATGATGATTACAAAAGAAGAAGCCTATCATAAAATTAAAAGCTATTTGGATAAGAATATTAATTATTCAAGTATCGATAGTGTTGATAAAATTGCACTTACTTTAAAAGATGAGATGGCGTATCCGATTGCTTACGGAAAGTATAAAGGAGAAAAGATTAATTATTATGCAATTTCTTATGATGAAATTTGGGGAATGGAAGAAAGAAGTATGGGCATCTTAATTCATGCAAAATCTGGAGAAATATTATATATCATTACACCTCATGGCTATCTGGATATTGATGAAGAGGAATAGTATAATTAAGTAAATTATAGCATTTAAACATATAAAAAGTTATATATAAAGCATTCTCGAAACCAAAAAAGAGAAAACACAGCGTTTTCTCTTTTTGATATCAGTGGAGTTGGAGGGATTCGAACCCTCGTCCAAACAAGCAATACATAAGCTTTCTACATGCTTATTCTGCTATTGGTTTTCGACTGGAGGCAGAGAGCAGACACCCAACTTCCAGCTTATCTTCTGAGATTTTCGAGCGTTGGCCGAAGCGTCCAAAGCCTTATTCCTGCATTCCTATATCCCAGGATCAAACGCCGCAGAACAGGGCATTTGTGGGACATCTTGCTTCCCTACTGAAATCTTCGGGAAAACGCTTGATCTACTATACTTCGATATTAAGCTGCAAGAGCGAACTCTTCGTTGCCAGTTAAAATTTTGTAGCAAGGGATTATAGAGATCGCGCTACGGTTCTCTGCATGCTTACTTACCCATTGACCTTGCTGTCGAAACCAGTCAACCCCATAAATAAAGTGAAAGCAAAGATACGAAAATTGTTCCAATATTCCTGAATGGGTATTGCTTTTTTAAATACTCGTTATAATGTTTAAGTTGTGATTATAGTCAATATTTAAAATTTTTGAAATATTTACACTTAAAAGGTTATTTATTTCAGCCTCGTAACAGCTGTAGATAAGAATATCTTTAACTGAATATTTACCTTAGCCTATCTCTCTCTTAAAGCATTTTTTTAATAAAGTTTTGCGGTTTCACAAATAATGTTTATTTTTGCAATCCAAAATGAGATGTAATATATGTTAATAATTCCAGTAAAAGATGGTGAATCCATCGACAGAGCATTAAAAAAATATAAAAGAAAATTTGATAAAACAGGAACTGTTCGTCAATTAAGAGCAAGACAAGCGTTTATCAAGCCTTCTGTAACTTTAAGACAAGCGAGATTAAAGGCTGCTCACAAGCAAAGAAATCTTAGCAAGGAAGAACAGGCTTAAGAATTTTCTTATCCACATACAAGATTCACTCTTTAAATGATTATATTTGAAGAGTGAATTTTTGTTTTTATATATTTCATGATGCTGGACAAATTCCTGAACTACTTACAGCTGGAGAAACGCTATTCTCCGCACACCATTACAAGCTACCGGAAAGATCTTGAAGATTTTTCCTATTTCTACCTTAAAACGGAATCTTCCGAAGATATTACCAAAGCCGACAAAAAGATCATCCGCAACTTTATCGTTGATCTCAGCGAAAAGGAAATCTCCAAAAGAAGCATTAACCGGAAATTGTCTTCGCTTCGCAGCTTTTACCTTTTTCTGCTGAAAATAGGGGAGATCAAAGTTTCGCCGGTAGAAAATATTTCGTCATTAAAATTCTATCCGGAAAAGCAGATCCCGATGTCGGAAGAGGAAATGCAAAATCTTAACGACCAGGTTTTTGAGGAAACGCACGAGGTACTTGACCAATGCGTGATTGAAGTGCTGTACCAGACCGGTATCCGGAAGGCGGAGCTTTGTGGTATGACTTTTGAAAATGTAAATCTTAGCGGAAACGAACTGAAAATTATCGGGAAAGGGAATAAGGAAAGATACATCCCGATTTCCGCAGAACTCTCGGATCTGCTGAAAAATTATGCAGAGACAAGAAACCCATCGGAAGAGTACAAAAGGTACTTTTTTGTAAACAAGAAAGGCAAAAAACTTACAGAAAAATTTGTTTATCTGCTGGTGAATAAGTACCTTAGTCTTGTAACAACCAAAGAAAAAAGAAGTCCCCACATTCTCCGGCACAGCTTTGCAACGCACGTATTGGACAATGGGGCAGAGATATCCAAAGTAAAAAAGATATTGGGCCATTCCAGCCTTGCCAGCACGCAGGTCTACACGAATGCCAATATCGAACAACTTAAAAAAGTGTTTAATCGGGCTCATCCAAGAGCTTCAAAAAATGACGACTTATGAAGATCACCGTACAATCAATTGGTTTAACTCCACACGAACCACTAGAATCACACATCGAAAAAAAAGTAAGCAAGCTGGAAACTTTTTATGATAAGATCCAGGATTGCAAAGTAATTTTAAAAGTAGAGAACAACTCGGATAAAGCGAATAAAACGGCCGAGCTTATTCTGGCGATTCCGGGAGACGATATCGTCGTAAAAAAGACGACTACTTCATTCGAGGAAAGTTTGGATTTGTGCGTAGATGCGGCTAAAAAGCTATTAATCAAGAAAAAAGAAATGGCTTAATAAAAAAAGTTTAAAAAAGTCATTGAAAAATTTGAGAATTCAAAAAAACCGTTCTATATTTGCACTCGCAAAAAGGGAATAGCGTTCTTTTGAATTCTTTTTAATATGCCTCCATAGCTCAGTTGGCCAGAGCACGTGATTTGTAATCTCGGGGTCGTGGGTTCGAATCCCTCTGGAGGCTCATTAATATAAAATATCTGGGGAGATTCCAGAGTGGCTAAATGGGACTGACTGTAACTCAGTTGCTTCGGCTTCGTAGGTTCGAATCCTGCTCTCCCCACGTTTTATATTAGAGAAAAAGTTGCATGGTTAAAGGATTTTCCTTAAGTTTGCACAGCGTTACCAATAATTTTGGAAACAAAATTGCGGAAGTAGCTCAGTTGGTAGAGCGTCAGCCTTCCAAGCTGAATGTCGCGGGTTCGACCCCCGTCTTCCGCTCAGAAATTCACACTTTAAAAGGGTGAATTTTTTTTAACTACTGAAAAAATGCCTGGGTAGATTTTCCCACAGTTTCAGTCGGATATTAAAATGCCTTCATAGCTCAGTTGGCCAGAGCACGTGATTTGTAATCTCGGGGTCGTGGGTTCGAATCCCTCTGGAGGCTCATTAATATAAAATATCTGGGGAGATTCCAGAGTGGCTAAATGGGACTGACTGTAACTCAGTTGCTTCGGCTTCGTAGGTTCGAATCCTGCTCTCCCCACGTTTTATATTAGAGAAAAAGTTGCATGGTTAAAGGATTTTCCTTAAGTTTGCACAGCGTTACCAATAATTTTGGAAACAAAATTGCGGAAGTAGCTCAGTTGGTAGAGCGTCAGCCTTCCAAGCTGAATGTCGCGGGTTCGACCCCCGTCTTCCGCTCAGAAATTCACACTTTAAAAGGGTGAATTTTTTTTAACTACTGAAAAAATGCCTGGGTAGATTTTCCCACAGTTTCAGTCGGATATTAAAATGCCTTCATAGCTCAGTTGGCCAGAGCACGTGATTTGTAATCTCGGGGTCGTGGGTTCGAATCCCTCTGAAGGCTCATTTTAATATAAAATATCTGGGGAGATTCCAGAGTGGCTAAATGGGACTGACTGTAACTCAGTTGCTTCGGCTTCGTAGGTTCGAATCCTGCTCTCCCCACATTTTATATTAGAAAAAATGTTGCATGAATAAAGGATTTTCCTTAAGTTTGCACAGCGTTACCAATAATTTTGGAAACAAAATTGCGGAAGTAGCTCAGTTGGTAGAGCGTCAGCCTTCCAAGCTGAATGTCGCGGGTTCGACCCCCGTCTTCCGCTCAGAAATTCACACTTTAAAAGGGTGAATTTTTTTTAACTACTGAAAAAATGCCTGGGTAGATTTTCCCACAGTTTCAGTCGGATATTAAAATGCCTTCATAGCTCAGTTGGCCAGAGCACGTGATTTGTAATCTCGGGGTCGTGGGTTCGAATCCCTCTGAAGGCTCATTTTAATATAAAATATCTGGGGAGATTCCAGAGTGGCTAAATGGGACTGACTGTAACTCAGTTGCTTCGGCTTCGTAGGTTCGAATCCTGCTCTCCCCACATTTTATATTAGAAAAAATGTTGCATGAATAAAGGATTTTCCTTAAGTTTGCACAGCGTTACCAATAATTTTGGAAACAAAATTGCGGAAGTAGCTCAGTTGGTAGAGCGTCAGCCTTCCAAGCTGAATGTCGCGGGTTCGACCCCCGTCTTCCGCTCAAAAAAATCACGCTTTTCCGGTGTGATTTTTTGGTTTAAGCCGACTTAGCTCAGCGGTAGAGTGCTTCCTTGGTAAGGAAGAGGTCACGGGTTCAAGTCCCGTAGTTGGCTCAGATTCTAATCCCGATTCTTTCGGGATTTTTTTATGTCCAGCATTTCGTTGTTGGCAACAGTTCTTTTTTTAACGCTACCGACGCAAAGGTAGATTTATTTGAAGGCTTGAATATCATAGCTGTGGATATTTTAGCTTAAAGATTTTTAAAATTTAATTTTTACTGATAGGGATTAAAATATTTATTATCCTTTCCAATGAATAAAATATCCATTCACAACATGTCAAATGTCGTTAGCTGTAGTGTTGACAAAACGTCTAGCTTCCAGCTTCATTTTTCCAATCCTGTAATTCCCTTCATCTCAATAGAACACAGCTATCATTTGCTGAGTGAAACGCCCTTGCGACCGGAAATATGCAGCACCATATGAACATCCCCTTGCACCCTTCGCGTTAAGAATAGAAATAGTCAACCCTAATTTAAGAATTTGCTTTAGCTGGATGATATTACAAGATTGATTTTCCATTTCTAATGGCCAAAAAACGTTGATCCGGAACCCGTCAAAATTTATTGCCGTAATGTTGACAAAAACATCTAGCCTCCAGCTTCCTTTTTCCAATCCTATAATCCCAATTCATCTCAATAGAATACAGCTATCATTTGCTGAGTGAAACGCCCTTGCGACCGGAAATATGCAGCACCATATAAAACATCTCCTTGCACCCTTCGCGTTGAAAATCAAACCACCTGCATTCGCAACCTTAAAATTCAATTAAAAGTCTTTCCCTTTCATTCAATTTTTTTACCGTCCTGAAAATTTTCGTTACATTCGTATAAAATAATTTTCGATGAATATCCTTTTATTGGAAGACGATTTAATTCTTTCGGCAGAACTTTGTAAGTTTTTAGAATCAAACCATTTTACCTGTGATAAAATTTACGATGGTGAAACTTTCCTGCGCCAGATCAGGAACAGTTCTTACGATCTGTACCTGCTCGACATCAATGTGCCGAAGATCAACGGTCTGGATGTCTGCCAGACCATCCGTTCTTTCGATAAAAATACCCCGATCATTATTATCTCCGCATACGGAGACCTGTCGGATAAAAAAGATGCGTTTACAAGACTGGCGGACGATTATCTGGTGAAACCCTTCCAGTTTGAGGAACTGATGCTGCGCATGAATTCTTTATTGCGGAGAAAAGCACCTTCTGAAACGAATGACCAGGAAATGATTCGCATTGATGACCTGATTGTAAATAAAACCGAACAGAAAGTATACCGTGGCGGTAATGAGATCAGCCTTACCTTAAAAGAATTCCAGCTGCTGGCCTACCTGGCCGAAGCACAGGGGCGGACCGTTTCCAAACAGCAGATCACAGAACATGTCTGGGAACATAATTTCAATACAAACACCAATACGGTGGAAGTATACATCAATTTCTTGAGAAAGAAGATCGACAAGGATTTTAAAGTGAAACTGATCCATACCCGTTCCGGTTTCGGGTATTATTTAAGTCCGTTATAGAAAAAATATGTCTTTAAAAAGGAAGATCGCACTCAATCTCAGCATTGCCTTTTCATTGCTTTTCGGTATTGTGATGGCGGTGATCTATATGTCCTTTAATGATTTCCGGAAAGATGAATTCAAGGAAAGATTCCGGCAGAGGCTGGAGTTTACCTCGCATTTCATTGCCAAATCCAAGGATTTTGAAGAAGAGGCACCGGTTTTTTTTAATGAAAATTCAGACAACATCCTTTTAAACGAGACCATTTTAATCTTTAATTCACAGAAAGAGCTGATTTACAGTACCATCAAAGACCGGAATGTTACTTGGGATAATACCCTGCTTAAAGAACTGGATGATAAAAAAGTCATTTATTCTGAAAAGACGGTTCCTGAAATTTATGCGGCGCTGCGAACCATCCATGGTGAAAACTATTATATTCTGACCAGCGCTTATGATACCAACGGGAACTCCAAGCTGGCGTATCTGAAGTATCTCCTCATTACGGCGTATGTCATGAGCACACTGCTGATCGGTTTCGTCAGTTATTATTTTATGGGGCAGTTCCTGAAGCCCCTCGAAGACCTGAATCAGGAAATTTCTGAAGTAACGGCACACAAACTGACAACGCAGATCCCCGTCCGCAACTCCAACGACGAAATCGATGTACTGGCGAAGTCCTTTAATACGATGATCGGAAGACTGGATGATGTGTTCCAGTCGCAGAAGGACTTTACGGCCAGTGCATCCCACGAAATCAGGACACCGATTACCCGAATGGCATTTCAGCTGGAAAATCTGATTAAATTCGGCGAGCATACTCCCGAAACGAGGTCTTCTTTACAGCAGATCCAGCGCGATGTCTACCAGTTATCGGATCTTACCAATTCTTTATTGCTGTTAACGAAATTCGATAAGGAGAACATCCAGAGTATTTACGAGGAAGTGCGGATCGACGAGGTAATCTTTGAATCTTTTGAAGCCGTGGAAAAAAGCTATCCGAAGCTTAAAATGGATTTCCAGATTTCCGAAGATACTTCCGAAGATGCTTTACTTACCATAAAAGGCGTTCAGTCTTTACTCGATATCGTATTCATCAATCTTTTTAAAAATGCTGCCATTTATTCAGACAACATGGAAATGGATGTGTTAATTACCGAAAATGAACGGCATTTCATTGTAGATGTCATTTCCCGAGGGAGTACCATTCCGGAAGAAGAGCAGCTGAAATTATTTGAAGCATTCAAAAGAGGTAAAAATTCCCAGAACATTTCCGGTTCGGGGCTGGGGCTTAGGATTGTTAAAAGAATCCTTGAATACCATGGTGCTGAAATCATATATACTGCCCCGGCGGAATTAATGAATAAATTCAGCGTGATTTTCAAAAAGTAAATCTTTTTAAGCTAAATTCCTAATAACAAATAACGCAAATCCGATCCTGTTAGCAATTACTTCCATGCATCCGTTCTTTCTTTCTTTCTTTCTTTCTTTTTCAGTTTTTTAACCAGCCTTATAGTACGGCTTCCCATGAGTAACACGCACACTGTATTCCGATATTTCATCATTTGTAGGTTATTTAACAATAACGGTAATATTATGGGCAGAACGGATATTAATTCATGATCATAAATTATTTTACAAAATCTTTAAAATTTCCAGGTATTTTTTTAAATTTAAGGTGATTTTTAACTCTTTTTATATATAATTTCTGAAGGGTAAAAACTTTTGGATAGGAGCCTTAAACCAAATTTAATTTTTTTTTAAGGATTCTTTAAGAGCATTTTAATTCCATAAAGACACCTTTGTATCATAAAATGACCAACATGAATAAATTCGCAGGGCTGTTTATCGTCATTTCCTCATTTGTGGCAGCACAGCAGAAAATGTCGCTTTTGGAATGCGAAGAGGCATTTCAGAAGAACAATTTACAATTGCTTGCAGAACAGTACAACATCAATATGGCTGATGCCGATATTCTGCAGGCTAAAATCTGGGATCTTCCGCAGCTGAGCGGGCAGATCAACGCCTACAATCCGGAAGGCCGTAAAATTTTTGATGCCGGACACGCCAAAGGAGCCCAGGTAACCCAGCTGATCTATATGGGTGGCAAAAAAAAGAATGAGATTGCCTTTGCAAAATCCAATAAGGAACTGGCGCAGCTCCAGTTTTCACAGCTCCTGGTGGACCTGAGATCACAACTCCGTTCAACGTACTTTGATCTTTATTACGAGCAGCTGAAACTGGAAAATACCAACAAGCAGCTGGGCTATATGAACGACCTTCTTGCAGCTTACCGTGTGCAGTCTGCTAAAGGCAATGTGTCCTTAAAAGACCAGGTAAGGCTCCAGAGCATTGTCATCCAGCTAAATAATGACAAAGTGGAGATCAATAAGAATATTCTTGAATTTGAACAAACCCTGAAAGTGCTTACAGGAATTACGGACGATATAGATCCTCAGCTTTCAGATTCGGAAGCCAAAGACATGCTGGCCGCACAGCCTTTCGGGGATGAGACCGAACTGCAGAAAAAAGCCCTGGAAAATAACGCGGATTATCAGTACAATCTGAAACTGATCGACAACAGCAAGCTCTACGCCCAATGGCAGAAATCGCTGAATGTGCCTGATCTTAATCTCGGTGCAGGGTGGGACCAGAACGGAGGAACCTTTAAAAATGAAGTCAACCTGATGGTTGGAATTCCTTTACCCTTATGGAAATCCAATAGAGGAAATGTAGAGAAAGCCAACTTCGCCATCCAGCAGAACCAGAAAAATGCAGAATTCCAGAAGCTGACCCTCGAAACCAAAGTACAGGCCGCCTACAAAACCTGGAAAACCCAATATGACCAGCTTACGGAAATAAAACCTGCCGATCTAAACAACATGGAGATGGTATACAACGGGATGCTGAGCAATTTCAGAAAAGGTAACATCAGCCTGATCGAATTTACGGATTTCATGGACAGCTACCGGGAAACCGCCCTTCAGATCTACGACATGGAAAATCAAATCATACAGTCCGCAGAACAATTGAATCAACTGGTACAAACGAAAATCTTCTATTAAACATGAAAAAATATATAATTCCGGTAATGGTGGCCCTGTCCGTTTTATCGTGCTCCAAGAAGGAAGCAGATCAGAAACCGCAGGCCAAAAAAGGATTTGAGCTGAGCAACACCATGCTGAAATCCATCGATCTGGCAAAAGTTGAAAAAAAATATATTGAAGACGACTATAATTTTTACGGAAAGATCTCGGCAGACAAGAACAGCTATATCGATGTGTATCCGCTGGTTGGCGGAAATGTATTAAGCGTAAATGTCGAACTTGGAGATCATGTAACGAAAGGCCAGGTGATGGCAACCATCCGGAGCACCGAGCTGGCGGAAGTTCAGAAGGATGTGAGTGATGCCCGTACCGATTTGGTCGTGGCACAGAATAACCTCCGCGTAGCCAAAGAAATGTATGAAGGAAAACTGAATACTGAAAGGGATGTGCTGGAAGCCAAGAGCCAGCTGCAGAAAGCGCAGGACCAGCTGCAGAGAGCCAATGCCGTGAGTACGGTGTATAATGTGAAAAAAGGAAATATCTACAGCGTGGTGGCACCGATCAGCGGCTATATCGTTCAGAAAAACATCAATAAGGATATGCAGCTGCGAAGCGACCGGAGCGATAATATTTTTGATGTAGCCAATACTTCAAATGTCTGGGCCATTATGAATGTAAATGAATCCGATATTGATAAAATCAGCCTCGGTATGAAAGCCCAGGTTTCCACCCTGTCTTATCCGGATAAAGTTTTTGACGGGAAAATCGATAAAATCTTCAAGATCATCGATCCGCAGACCAATGCCATGCAGGCAAGGGTAGTACTGGATAATCAGAACGGGCTGCTGATCCCTGAGAGTAAAGCGACCATTAAGGTCATCAACTCTGAAAATACCATGGCGCTTACGGTTCCTTCCAAAGCCGTTATTTTTGATGACAACAGAAGTTTCGTGGTGGTGTATAAAACCAGGACGGATGTGAAGGTGAAAGAAATAAAAGTTCTGAAGCAGGTAGGCGACGTAACTTACGTTTCCGAAGGATTGTCGGAAGGTGAGCAGGTAGTCACTAACAATCAGTTGCTGATTTACCGTTCTCTGAACAGTTAATATGAGTACATTATTAAGATGTAAGCTGAATTAAGGCATCATTGCTTATAACTTGCTTGCGAATCATTTAATAACTCTTAATGGCTTACTGGTTTAGAATCAATTTCCTTTCCTGAATGAAATCGAATATTCGACGAATTCAAATGCCTTTGCAGGTTTTGCATTAAGAGCACCAACTAAAAAATCCATCATGAACAAATTCATTAAAAATATAATTGCTTTTTCGTTAAAAAATAAAGCATTTACCTTTATCTGGGTAGCAATTCTGGCGGTTTCGGGATTCATCAGCTTCAAAAATATGCCCATTGAAGCATTTCCGGATGTGACCAATACCCAGATCGTCATCATCACCCAGTGGAACGGGCGAAGCGCGGAAGAAGTCGAGCGTTTCGTGACCACGCCGATTGAGCTGGCGATGAGCCCGGTACAGAAAAAGACCAGTGTGCGGAGTACCACCATGTTTGGGCTTTCCATTGTTAAAATACTTTTCGACGATGGAGTAGACGATACGTTTGCCCGGAACCAGGTGAACAACCAGCTCCGGACAGTGAATCTTCCTGATGAGGTGGATCCTGAGGTTCAGCCGCCTTACGGGCCGACCGGGGAAATTTTCAGATATACTTTGCAGAGTAAAACCAAAGATTCCCGTGAGCTGCTGACCCTGCAAAACTGGGTAATCGACCGGGCTTTAAGAGGAGTTCCCGGTGTGGCAGACATCAACGTATTCGGAGGACAGGATAAAGTTTTTGAATTGAGCATCGACCCGAGGGCTTTGGATAAATACAATCTGACACCGCTTCAGGTATATGATGCCGTTACCAAAAGCAACCTGAATGTAGGGGGAGACGTGATCGAAAAAAACGGACAGGCCTATGTTGTCCGCGGGATCGGATTGGTAAAATCGGTAGCCGATATCGGGAACATTACCATACAGAATGACAGCGGAAACCCGGTGCTGGTAAAAAATGTGGCAGATGTGCATGAAAGTTCAATGCCACGAGTAGGGCAGGCCGGACTCAACAACCAGGAAGATACCGTGGAAGGAATTGTCGTAATGCGGAAAGGGGAAAATCCCCGCGAAGTACTGGTAGGGGTAAAAGCTAAAATTAAAGAGCTGAACGAAAAAATACTGCCGAAGGATGTAAAAATGGTGACGTTCTATGATCGTGACAACCTGATGGATTTTACAACGCATACCGTGATGCACAACCTGATCGAAGGGATCGTGTTGGTAACGGTAATCGTTTTGATTTTCATGGCCGACTGGAGAACGACTTTGATCGTTTCCATTATCATTCCGCTATCGCTGCTATTCGCCTTTTTATGCCTGAAAATGGCTGGGATGAGCGCCAACTTATTATCTCTGGGAGCCGTTGATTTCGGGATTATCATCGACGGAGCCGTCGTCATGGTGGAAGGACTCTTCGTGATGCTCGATCATAAGGCCCATAAATACGGGGATGAGAAATTCAACAAAATGGCCAAAGCCGGCTGGATCAAGCAAACCGGAACAGGCCTTGGAAAAGCAATCTTTTTTTCAAAATTAATCATCATTACTTCACTGATTCCGATCTTCTCCTTCCAGAAAGTAGAAGGGAAAATGTTCTCGCCGCTGGCATTCACTTTAGGTTTTGCCTTAATGGGAGCCTTGATCTTTACTCTGACGCTGGTACCCGTACTTTCTCATATCCTTTTAAATAAAAATGTTAAGGAAAAGAACAACCCGTTTGTGAATTTCTGGGACCGAAGTGTACTGAAAGGATTTAACTATACTTTTAAACATAAAAAATTAAGCCTGATCGTTGCGATTTCGTTCCT
Source organism: Chryseobacterium sp. sg2396 (assembly GCF_042610505.1). Lineage (NCBI taxonomy): Bacteria > Pseudomonadati > Bacteroidota > Flavobacteriia > Flavobacteriales > Weeksellaceae > Chryseobacterium > Chryseobacterium sp. sg2396. The sequence goes on from NZ_JBHGAQ010000027.1 coordinate 30,699, forward strand.
GGCTGCAACTTTATTCTCCGCAAAATTTTTGGGGACTGAGTTTCTGCCTCAGTTGAATGAAGGCTCTCTGTGGATCACTGCAGAAATGCCGATGAGCTCCTCTCTGAAAGAATCCCTGAAAACGGCGGACCTTCTGAAAAAAGACATCATGAGCTTTCCGGAAGTTACCGATGTGCTGGCGCAGACCGGACGAAGTAATGACGGAACCGACCCGAACGGATTCGGATTTGTGCAGTTTGCCGTCAACCTTAAACCGAAAGAAGACTGGAAACGGAAGATCACCTATGAAGAACTGATCGAGGAAATCGATAAAAAGCTCCGGAATTATCAGGGAATTACGTTCAATTATTCCCAGCCGATCTCCGATAACGTGGCTGAAGCGGTAGCCGGTTTCAAAGCGGAAAACGGAATCAAAATTTACGGCGATAATCTGCAGACCCTCGATAAGCTGGCCGGAGAAGTGTTGAAGCAGGTAAAAGATATTAAAGGGGTAAAAGACGCCGGAATTATTAAAAATATCGGACAGCCGGAAGTAAGTGTTGTGCTGGACCGTGATAAAATGGCGGCTTACGGTGTAATGCCCGATGATGCGCAGTCGGTGCTGGAAATGGCCTTTGGAGGAAAAACCGCTTCGGAAATGTTTGACGGGGAAAGAAAATTCCCGATCCGCCTCCGTTACTCCCAGGAATACCGGAAAGATGAAAACGATATTGCGGCATTGATGGTTCCGACGCAGGATGGTTCAAAGATTCCTTTAAAAGAAATCAGTACCATCGTAAAAGACAATGGAGCTGCCTTTATTTACCGTGATGATATTAAACGGTATATCGGGATTAAATTTTCCATCCGCGACCGTGATTTAGGAAGCACCATTGCCGATGCCCAGAAAGCAGTGTCCAAAATTGATCTTCCGGACGGATATTCTGTCGGCTGGACCGGGCAGTTTGAAAACCAGCAGCGGGCTTCAAAAAGGCTGACACAAGTGGTGCCGATCAGCATCCTGGGGATCTTCTTCCTGCTGTTTGTCCTGTTCGGAAACATGAAAGACTCTTTGCTGGTATTGGCGAATGTACCTTTTGCGCTGATCGGAGGAATCATCGCCCTGCACGTAACGGGAATCAATTTCGGAATCTCGGCCGGGGTAGGGATGATTGCCCTTTTGGGAATCTGTATCCAGAACGGGGTGATCCTCATCACAGAATTCCATCAGAATGTCAAGAATGGGCTGAACCTGGATAATGCTATTTTAAGTGGAGTAAAATCAAGGACACGTCCGGTGATCATGACCGCTTTGATGGCCTCGATCGGTCTAATGCCGGCAGCGTTATCCACAGGAATAGGTTCCGAATCGCAAAAACCGCTGGCCATCGTCATCATCGGAGGATTGATTACGGCTACCATTCTTACGTTGCTGATATTCCCGATCATCTTCTGGATTTTCAACAGGACCAAAAAGTCACAGCAGATTTAGGTTCAGTATAAGTCTTAAGTAGAAATCGGTATAAGACGCTGGAAGAGGGAAGAGGGAAGCTGGATGCTGGAAATTTTTCCCGCAGTAGGATTGAATGACATTTATAAGTTTTTAGCCTAATTATATTATCTAGATTTTAACATGAATTCGGTGGCATTTAACTTATTTTAAATTCATCAAGTACTCAGCCCTGAAAGGGCGATATCAGTAGCCCCGGGCCTCGCCCGGGGTTAAATAATTTATAGGTAGACTCAAGCCCTGCAAGGGCGTAATCATTAAACATAGGTTGTTGTTGTTCGCATCATCCTGCGGTACTATATTCCCTTTCCTTTCTATAAAAAGGTTTCGCCCTTTCAGGGCTTGGGCTATCGTCCGCTTTTGTTAACCCCGGGTTTCACCCGGGGCTATGATTATGATGCCCCGCTGGGGCAGATTCACTTGCTGTTGCTTTCTATTATATTTATTTGCTATCCTGTTAATATTATCTTTTCTTGAGCTTATGTCAGTATTTAATTCATTTTTATTGATTTAAAGAAATGGAAAATAAGGAATGATCAGACCTTTAAATAAAGGTTGCCTTCTTAACGGAATAAACAGATGATTGATCTTAAGACTGTTAATTATGTTGATATAAGAAACTTCCAGCATCTAGCATCCCTCTTCCAGCCTGATTACAGACACATTGTTAAATAAAGAATCGCGGGAAACTCAGTTTTCCGCGATTCTGCTATTGAAATAATTATTATGAGTTTAGAATCCTAATCCCACGGCAAATCCTTTTACCATATTCGGGAAATCTGACACAGAGGTTGCTGCTCCGGTAGATGTATTAATACTGTAAAGTTTGGTGGTGGAACCTACCGTTGCCATCAGATACGCTTTCTGGCTCATGCTTCCGATATCAAAACCGTTGCTGTTGGTAATATTGATACCTAAAGACCCGGTTTCTACCAATAAGCCGTTATTCGGAGGATTTTGCTGATACAGTTTATCGGTATTGTGATCGATTACAAACAGAGTAGTGGAAGTTGCTCCGGCCATGTTATTGGTATAAGCTGCTGCTCCGATCATCGGACTTCCCGGATTCAGGGTAAGATCCACCGCAGTAATTCCTCCCGTAACAGGATCCAGGCGTAGGTTTTGTCCGGTATTGCTCACTACACGGATTTTATCAACTGTTGGATTAAAATCAAAACCGAAATCCGTTCCCGCCAACAGCGTTGCGAAAGGAGACGTGCCGACAGCGGTTGCCGCACCGGTTCCCAGATTGATCGTATAAATTCTGCTGGAGCTTCCTAAAGCATAAAGCTGCCCATTAGCCGGTCTGAAGTCGATCCCTAAAACACTTTCGCCGGTCTGAAGGCCTGTCATTGATTTTGAAACCGGCATTGGATTGTTCGGGTTAAAAATCTGGAGGTTGTTTGAGCCATCCACCGCATAAGCTACGGCTTCGGTAGGAATCGCAAGATCGATAACCTGCTGCTGAAGCATTCCGATATTGGTCGCTTTTCCGCTGTTGAGGTCTACTAAGTGAAGATTATTATTTACCGCCAGTAAGGCCGTGGCGTTATCATATTTAATATCAAAAGCAGCCTGCCCGGTAAACGTTGCTCCAAGACTTCCTACTTCCACCAGCGTTCCGTTGTTTGGCGGATCCTGCTTGAAAAGTTTCCCCGAGGTCATGTCGATATCATACAAAACAGTACTTGAAGCACCGGATTTACTGTTGGTATACGCGATTCCCATAACGGAAGGACTGCTGCCTCCTGTAATATTGATATCCGTTGCTGCCGTAGCTCCTGTTTCAGGATTCAGCCTGAGGTTTTGCCCGCTGCTGCTTACCAGGCGGATTCTGTCTACCACAGGATTAAAATCTATGGAAGCGACGGTTCCCGAAATAGCAGGGGTAAAGGCCGTTGTGCTTACCACCCTGGCCGAAGCGTTGGACTGATTGATAATGTACAGCTTACTGGCGCTTGATAAGGCATAAAGTTCTCCCGTGGCCGGTCTGAAATCGATGCTCATCAGTTTCTCCCCGGAAGCCACTCCCGAAACGGTGGTTTTGGAAGTAAATGTCTTCGGGTTGTTGGCATTAAAGGCTACAAGTTCATTGTTGGCCGTCAGTCCGTATACCATCAGGTCCGGCCCCTGAATGCTGATTTCGGAAGACATCATATTTTCTGAATCGTCGCATGAAAATAAAACAACCGTGCTGAACACCGCCATCCATAAGTGTAATAGTTTTCTCATAATATTATTTTTAAGTAGTTCGTATTTCCATGTACGATAAAAAATAAATGACGGTTTTAAATATGGAAATTTTTTATGCTGATTTAATTTGAACCCGATTATTTTCATTAAATACTGAAGTGAAAAATAAAAATAGCCGGGTTAGAGTATGAACGATGAGATAAATTCCATGTAATAGGCTAATCAAGGTTGTTGCTCAGGACAATAATCAACCACTGTAGCATAAACGCTTCGGCCTTTTGACTGGGTTCTATTTCGGGATCTCCGTAATTTATTATATTAAGAATTAAACAGATAGTTTATAATTTAAATAAAAGGTTTACGGATGATTTTCACAATTGAGAAAAATGTGTAAATTTGCAATCTCAATACATTGAAATATAAGGTTTGCACTTTATTGGATTTGAATATTGAAACTTTTTTGGAGAAAAAGTTTTTGGTATTTAAAAATTCATTATATTTGCACACCGAAAATTTGAAAACAATAAATAAATAATTCATAAATCATGGCAAAGGAAACGTTTAATCGTAACAAACCACACTTGAACATTGGTACTATTGGTCACGTTGACCATGGTAAAACTACTCTTACAGCTGCTATTTCTGCTGTATTAGCTAGCAAAGGTCTTGCTGAGAAAAAAGACTTCTCTGCAATTGACTCTGCTCCAGAAGAAAAAGAAAGAGGTATTACTATCAATACAGCTCACATCGAATACGAAACTGAAAAAAGACACTATGCTCACGTTGACTGTCCAGGTCACGCGGATTACGTAAAGAACATGGTAACAGGTGCTGCTCAGATGGACGGAGCGATCGTGGTATGTGCTGCGACTGACGGACCGATGCCTCAGACAAGAGAACACATCCTACTTTGCCGTCAGGTAAACGTACCTAGGATTGTTGTTTTCATGAATAAAGTTGACATGGTGGATGATGCTGAGTTATTAGAGCTTGTTGAAATGGAGCTTAGAGACTTATTATCTACTTATGAATTCGACGGAGATAACTCTCCAGTAATCCAAGGTTCTGCTCTTGGTGCTCTTACCGCTGCTACTGCAGAAGGAGGTGCTAAGACTGACGACCAGTGGTTCAAGTCTGTTGAGACTTTGATGGATGCTGTTGACGAGTGGATCGAAGAGCCTACAAGAGATACAGATAAGCCATTCTTGATGCCAATCGAAGACGTATTCTCTATTACTGGTAGAGGTACTGTAGCAACTGGTAGAATCGAGGCTGGTATCATCAACACTGGTGATCCTGTAGATATCGTAGGTATGGGTGATGAAAAATTAACTTCTACTATTACAGGAGTTGAGATGTTCAGAAAAATCCTAGACAGAGGTGAAGCTGGTGATAACGTAGGTCTATTGTTGAGAGGTATTGAAAAAACCGACATCAAGAGAGGTATGGTAATCGCTAAGAAAGACTCTGTGAAGCCACACAAAAAATTCAAAGCATCTGTTTATATCCTTTCTAAAGAAGAAGGTGGACGTCACACTCCATTCCACAACAAATACCGTCCTCAGTTCTACGTAAGAACTACTGACGTTACAGGTGAGATTTTCTTACCAGAAGGTGTAGAAATGGTAATGCCAGGTGATAACTTGGAGATCACTGTAGAATTGTTACAACCAATCGCTCTTAACGAGGGTCTTAGATTCGCGATCAGAGAAGGAGGTAGAACAGTTGGTTCAGGTCAGGTAACTGAAATCTTAGACTAATCATCTATTAAAATAATAAAAAGCTTCCGTAAGGGACTTCTTTCCGGAGCTTTTTAAACTACGGGCATCGTCCAATGGTAGGATACCGGTCTCCAAAACCGTTGATCAGGGTTCGAATCCTTGTGCCCGTGCAAAATACAACTATGAGTTCATTTGTCGATTTTTTAAAAGGTTCTTATAACGAATTCAGACATAAAGTGGAATGGCCGAAATGGTCGGACCTGCAGTCTTCTACCATCGTAGTAACTGTGGCCACCGTAATTCTGGCGTTATTTACTTTCGGAGTTGATGAATTGTTTTCAAAAGCAATCAGCAACATTATAGGAATGCTCATCAACGTGTTCAATTAATAATAAAAGTATTTTCCCAAAATGAGCGAATTGAAATGGTATGTGCTGAAAGCAATCAGCGGACAGGAAAATAAAGTGAAGAACTACATTGAAACGGAAATCAAACGTTTAGGGTTTGAACAGTACGTTACTCAGGTGGTGATTCCTATGGAAAAGGTTATTCAGATCAGGAACGGTAAAAAGGTTCCTAAAGAAAGACCTTACTATCCTGGATACCTTATGATTGAAGCTGATTTAATGGGTGAGATTCCACACGTTATCAAAAACATTCCCGGTGTTATTTCTTTCTTAAGCCTAACCAAAGGAGGAGACCCTGTACCGATGAGAAAATCAGAGGTTAACAGAATGCTTGGAAGAATGGATGAACTCTCAGAATTTGCAAGCGATGTTGAAATACCTTATATCGTTGGTGAAAACGTTAAAGTAATTGACGGACCATTCAACGGATTCAACGGAACAGTAGAAAAAATTCTCGAAGATAAGAAGAAGATTGAAGTTTCCGTTCTTATCTTTGGTAGAAAGACCCCCATGGAGCTTAGCTATATGCAGGTAGAAAAAGTATAATCTCTATTTAAAAATAAAAAATCCCGCTTATTAAAAAATAAGCGGGATTTTTTATTTTATATAATATTTAGAAAAATAAAGCCGATCCATTTGCTATTTCAAAAATATTTCATAATTTTGCAGTCCGAAAAGTAGGATTATTTAAGGTGAGAATGGATAACCTACTGAATAATAATGCTTCCAAACTCATTCATTATTCAAATTTAAAAAACAAACAATGGCTAAAAAAGTCTTTAAAATGGTAAAGCTTCAGGTGAAAGGTGGCGCAGCTAACCCTTCTCCACCAGTAGGTCCCGCTTTGGGTTCTGCAGGTGTGAACATCATGGAGTTTTGTAAGCAATTTAACGGAAGAACACAAGATAAGCCGGGACAAGTTTTACCTGTAGTAATTACAGTATACGAAGACAAATCTTTTGAATTCGTAATTAAAACGCCTCCTGCAGCAATCCAGTTGATGGATGCGGCTAAGATCAAAGGTGGTTCCGGAGAACCGAACAGAAACAAAGTAGGTTCTGTATCTTGGGATCAGGTGAAAAAAATCGCTGAAGACAAAATGGGAGACCTAAACTGCTTTACGATGGATTCAGCTATTTCTATGGTTGCAGGTACTGCAAGATCTATGGGATTAAGAGTAACAGGAACTAAACCAACTAACGCTTAAAACTTAAAGAAATGGCAAAACTGACAAAAAAGCAAAAAGAAGCTTTAAGCAAAGTAGAAAAAGGAAGAATCTATAACCTTGAAGAAGGTTCAGCACTTGTAAAAGAAGTAAACACTGCAAAGTTTGATGCTTCCGTAGACATCGCTGTAAGATTAGGGGTAGATCCTAGAAAAGCAAACCAAATGGTAAGAGGTGTTGTATCTCTTCCTCACGGAACTGGTAAAGATGTTAAAGTTTTGGCTTTAGTAACTCCAGATAAAGAAGCAGAAGCTAAAGAAGCGGGTGCTGACTATGTAGGTCTTGACGAATACCTGCAAAAAATCAAAGAAGGTTGGACTGATGTTGACGTAATCGTTACCATGCCGGCTGTAATGGGTAAATTAGGACCATTGGGTAGAGTATTAGGACCAAGAGGTTTAATGCCTAACCCTAAATCAGGAACTGTAACGATGGAAATCGGTAAAGCGGTAACTGAAGTAAAAGCTGGTAAAATTGATTTTAAAGTAGACAAATACGGGATTATCCACGCTGGTATCGGTAAAGTATCTTTCGATGCTGCCAAAATCAAGGAAAATGCTCAGGAATTGATCTCTACATTGATCAAAATGAAACCGACTGCTGCTAAAGGAACTTATGTGAAGTCAATCTACTTGTCTTCTACCATGAGCCCGGGTATTGCAATTGATACTAAATCTGTTAACTAATTTTTATCCTTAAGACAATGACAAAAGACCAAAAAGTTGTAGCAATACAAGAGATCAAAGATTTGCTTCAGGATGCAAAAGTAGTTTATGTAGCAGATCTTGAAGGTTTGAACGCTGCTAAATCTTCTGATTTCAGAAGACAGGCTTTCAAACAGAATATTCAGGTGAAAGTAGTAAAAAATACACTTTTACAAAAAGCAATGGAACAAATGGAAGGAGTAGATTACTCTGAAATGTTCCAGTCTTTCAAAGGAAACTCGGCGTTGATGATTTCTGAAACGGCTAACGCTCCTGCGAAATTAATCCAAGGGTTCAGAAAGAAAGAAGAGAAGCCGGCTTTGAAGTCTGCTTTTGTTCAGGAAACTTTCTATGTTGGTGACAACAACCTGGACATGTTGGCAAACATCAAGTCCAGAGAAGAAATGATCGGTGAAATCATCGGATTACTTCAGTCTCCAATTCAAAGAGTTGTTTCTGCTCTTCAAAACAAGCCTGAGACAGTAGAAGCTAAAGCGGAAGAAGTTGCACCTGCAGCAGAAGAAGCACCTGCTACTGAAACTCCGGAAACTCCGGCTGCTGAAGGAGAAGCTCCAGCTGCTGAATAATTTACACTCAAAAAATAATCAATAATCAACAAAAACATTACAACAATGTCAGATTTAAAAAATTTAGCTGAAACGCTAGTAAACTTAACAGTAAAAGACGTAAATGAATTAGCTGCTATCCTTAAGGATGAATACGGAATTGAGCCTGCTGCTGCAGCAGTAGTAATGGCTGGTCCTGGTGCTGGTGAAGCTGCTGAAGAAAAGACTGAATTCGACGTAATTCTTAAGTCTGCAGGTGCTTCTAAATTAGCAATCGTTAAATTGGTAAAAGATTTAACTGGTGCTGGTCTTAAAGAAGCTAAAGATATCGTAGATGGTGCTCCTGCTCCAATCAAAACAGGTATCTCTAAAGACGAAGCTGAAGCGCTTAAGAAGCAATTAGAAGAAGCTGGTGCTGAAGTAGAATTGAAGTAATCATTTACTTTATACATAAAAGAGCCGTCCCAATTCCGGGACGGTTTTTTTTGTGCCATACCTCAGCACCTCCACCCTATACAATTGGCTTTAGGTGGAGCAGCTGTAAATTTTATCCCGGCTCTGCGTTTCTGAAAAGAATTTCAGGATATTAAGATGTATTTTTTGGCGAAAAGATGTATCTCAGGATGAATGTTTGTCCTGCATTGTTATATTTTTGATATTTATCGCATAATTAATAATATCATAATGTTAAAAGATCAAAATTTATAACTACATTTGCAAAAATTCACAAGTTGGGAAAAGGAATTAGAAATATTTTGAACGGTAAATCCGGTACGGTCCTTTCACTGGGATTCGGAAAGGTTACAGTTTTTATATTGGTTTTTCTTTTTCATTCCTTTTATTCCCAGGAAGGGTTTGGTACCGCACCTTCAATCACCGTTAGCGGTAACGCAAAAATATATTCTACAGATCCGGATTTTAACAGACAGTTTCTCGCACAGGAAAATATCGATTATCAGATCGTCAGTTCCGGCAAAGCTTATGTATTTAAATCAAAATCTGCCGACAAAAAAATTGCTAAAAGAAAGCCTAAAGCCTCTGTTCAAAATATTGATCAGGCAAGGCTGAAGAAAATAAAGCAGAATATATCGGATTTTGAACAGCAGAAAAATTCCTTCAATTTCTGCAACATAGATAATGCTCCATTTTCCAGAGAGCTGCCTTATTCTTCCGATTCCAACAGGAACTATATAGCTCCTTCCACATTCTCTAATGACTTTTCAAAGGTATGTGTTTTTCAGTACAAATATTTGATTAGCTTGGTATTAGAATATCTCTATGTGTGGAAATATCATTACTTTAACAGCAGATCTTTAGAATTCTGCTTCTCCAGGATCTTTTCCGTAAGGCCTCCGCCTTTTTCTTTATCATAAATACAATCCCTATTAAAACTTATTAGCGTGCTTTCTTTTTAAGAGAGTACATACATTATTAATTATTTTTATGATAATAAAACCTCATTTAACACAAATAAAAAATACGGCCCTGCTTCTGATGCTTTTTGTAAGCGGCTTAGGCTTTGGCCAGAATTGTACGAATACGGCGGAAGGAAATCCGGTATTTAAAAATGATTTCGGGACTGGAACGAGTAATAGCAATACGACTACTACAGACCCATATGTGATTAATCATACGTATCAGGCAGTTACTCCGCCGGACGGTTCTTATTCCGTTACCACATCATCGGCTCAGGGAGCGACCTATGTAGAGACCGATCTTACCGGAGGAAAGGATGCTGGTTACACAAATATAGCAGACGGCTCCACCACCGGGAGGTATCTGGCGATCAATATCAACTCGGGCGGAACGGTAAATACGGTGATTTACCGGGTTGGTAATCTGGTTGTCGTGCCGGGCCAGCCTTATAAATTCAGAATCGATATGGCCGGATTATGTAACGGATGCCAGGATGTTCCCAATTTGCAGCTTACCATTAGAGATAACAACAATAACATTCTTGCCAATGCCAACTCAGGGAATCTCGGAGTCGCCAATGACGATGTATGGAGAAGGCTTACCCTTTCCTTTACTCCTAACACTTCTGTGGTGAAGCTGGAGATCGTTAATTTACAGCAGAATGGTAATAACGGAAATGATGTCGGGATCGACAATATTGTCCTAACTCCTGTAGAGTGCGACTCCGATGGCGATGGGATCGCAGACAGCCTTGATCTTGACGATGATAATGATGGAATTCCTGACAGTGCTGAAGGATGTACCGCTACGGTAACAATGGGGTCGGTTTCATCGGCAACTGCTAACAGCCTGTCAAATACCAACACGGCGGTAGTTCCTCTTGTTCCGCCGGGAGCAACATTGCCCGGAGGAGGAGTTACGCTAACAAAAACAGCGGGTACGGGAAATGGCTGGGGAATATATACCCCACCGGTAACTTCAACAACCATAACTGTAAACGGAACACAGAGTGCTTCTTTTCCAACAACGTATCTTGATGTCGTAGGTACGGTTCCGAGAACGTTGAATATTAATTTTGGAGTTTCTGCAAATTCTTTAAGCTCAAGTAACAATCATTATCAGTATATCATAGGAATTGCCGGATTGGGTAATGAAGGTACTACGGTAAATAATACCTTCTCCGTTCCTTTAACGGTGGTTGGGAATGCCAATGTATTTAATACAAATTTGTACGGATTGCTTGACGGAGCACCTTCTACTACACCGGGAGTATCTGGAACTGTTTTCAGCACCAATTCGCCGTCAACTACGGCACAGGGTTATACTTTCTTCTTCGTACCTGCTGATGTGGCCTCTTTTACCATGACCTGGGCGGGAGGGAATGATCCTCACGGGTTCATCTTTGGAGTATACAATGCCAGTTGTACAGCAGATACCGACGGAGACGGAATTCCGAACAACCTGGATCTGGATTCCGATAACGACGGATGTCCTGATGCGATCGAAGGAGATGAGAATGTAACATTGAACCAGCTCGTTCTTGCCGGTGGTAATGTAACATCCGGACCGGGATCTACCGCTCCGAACAAAAACCTTTGTGCTTCTGCTTCATGTGTAAATGCTTCAGGGGTACCGAATCTGGTAAATTCTGGAGGTGCTGCCGACATCGGCGGTGACGAAGGCCAGGGTATCGGAACTTCCCAAAACAGTGCCATCCAGTCTACTGNTGCTGCCGACATCGGCGGTGACGAAGGCCAGGGTATCGGAACTTCCCAAAACAGTGCCATCCAGTCTACTGGATGTTCCGCATGCTATAAGCCTTCGGTAACTTCGGGAACGACACTGAACACCAATGTTGGGATTTCAGCATTGGGCAGAGCCGGGGTAAATGCAGACAACTGGCCGATGGTGAGAAAAGGAGCATGGACCGCCCTTGAATCCAAAACGAAAGGAATGGTGATCAACAGGGTAGCTTTCGACAATACAGGAAATCCTACGGGAATTTCTTCATCCAATTTCGTGGAAGGAATGATGTTGTA
>NZ_JBHGAQ010000028.1:0-39374 GCF_042610505.1 Chryseobacterium sp. sg2396
TTCTCTGTGAGCTTTGTGTTCGAATTCTGACAAAAGTTTTAAAAACCTCAAAGAGGTTCGCGAATTCCTTTAATAATATAAATAAACGCCGTCATCTGTGAAAATCTGTGGAAATCCATGGGAGATTTCATCACAGTAGAGGACAAATATCTCCATACTATTCTCTAATACTATGTTGAGATTCCTACGGAAATCACAGATTCGACGCAGTCAATGACAAAAAGCGTGTTAAAATTATTCACCATTATTGTAAGAAACGGCCAGCCGATGGCTGAGCGGAGCCCAAACCACGTCATGATCTGTGAAAATTAATATGAGATTTTAAGTTCTTAATAAGAAATTTAAAAATCTTTGATTTTTAATCTAATGTGCTCCAAAATAGGCGGACTTCGACTACGCTCAGCCACCAAGAAATCTCATGTGCCTTATGGGTCAAAGCTTCTTTTGAGCCTTTTGCAGTTTCATTTAAACAAGCTTCCTGTTAAACAACAACCCGACGGCAGAAAATAGAATCACCGCAGCGGCCCCGATCACGTTCAGCCAGAGGAATGAAACGATATCGAACTGGTAAATGGCAATCACCGCAATTTCCGATAAGATGGCCGAAACAAAGACATTCGCCCCATTGATCTTTTTAAAGTAAAAGGCGACCAGGAAAATCCCCAGGATCGGGCCGTAGAACAGGGAGCCCAATACATTCACCGCTTCGATGAGGGAGCCCATCTGCGTGGCAAACATCGCGATGCCGATGGAGAAAATTCCCCAGGCCAGCGTGTGCAGCCGGCTGTACTTCAGTTCGGCCTGCTCATCAGGCGTTTCTTTGCTGAAGATCAGGTGGACGTCTTTTAACGAGCAGGCCGCCAGGGAATTCAGCGCAGCCGAAATGGAGCCCCAACTGGCGAGGAAAATGACGGCAAACAGAAGACCGGTCATCCCGATCGGCAGCGTATTCTTTACGAAATACAGGAAAATATAATTGGTATCGGTTTTCTCCGCATTGGCGTTGGATTGGTTGATGGCTTCTTCTACCTTTCCGTGAAGCGCTTTGACCTCAGCCTGGGTGTCTTTAAAATCCTGAACCGCACGGGTAAGCTGTGGAGAGTGGGTTTCCTTCAGCTTTAAAATTTCTTTCGATTCTGCATTGAATTTTGCCTGTAAAAAACGGTGTTCCTTTTCAAATGCCGCCGCCTGTTGAGGCTGGGTGTCTTTCATGGTCTGGTAAGAACGTTCGTTGAAATACACCGGTGCCGGTTTCAGCGAAAAGAAGGCGAAAAGCAGGGCCCCGATCAGGAGAATGGCAAACTGCATCGGGATCTTCACCAAACCGTTCAGCAGCAGGCCCATTTTCGCATTGGTATTGTCCTTCGCGGTAATATACCTTCCGACCTGGCTCTGGTCCGTCCCAAAGTAAGAAAGAGCCAGGAAAAAACCGCCGATCAGTCCGCTCCAGAGGTTGTACTTGTCTTTCCAGTCGAATTCGGTGGTGATCACATTCAGCTTTCCGGATTTCCCGGCGAGATAAAGCGCATCCTTAAATCCGATGCCGCCCGGCATATCCTGGATCAGCAGATACCCTGCAAAAGCCATGGTTCCCAGGATAATCAGGAACTGCAGCTTCTGAGTATGGGCAATGGCTTTGGCTCCGCCAATGTAGGTATAAATCAGCAGGATTCCGCCCGTTAAAACATTGGTGAGGTAAATATTCCAGTTGAGAACGCTCGCCAGGATAATACTCGGCGCATAAATGCTGATTCCTGTGGACAAACCCCTTGAAAAAAGGAACAGCAGTGAGGTGAGCACCCTTGTTTTTTTATCGAAACGGTTTTCCAGGTATTCATAAGCCGTATAAACATTCAGCCGCTGGAAAATCGGGATGAAGGTGATGCAAATCACGATCATCGCCAACGGAAGGCCGAAGTAATACTGGACGAAACGCATCCCGTCGGTATACGCCTGGCCCGGCGCCGAAAGAAAGGTAATGGCACTGGCCTGCGTCGCCATAATCCCCAAAAGCACGATGTACCAGGGCATTTTGCTGTCTGCTTTCAGGTAGGAAGCGTTGCTTTTCTGGCCGCGGCCGATCCATACGCCGTAAACCACTACGGCCACTAAGGTAAAAATGAGAACGGCCCAATCGATACTGCTCATGCCCAGAATTTAGTAAATAAGTAGTACAATATAATCTGTACGATCAGCGCAACGGCCAATAACACATACCAGATGTTCCAGTTTCCACGTTGCCTGCCCATCAGTTTTTTTGTGCGGATAAAAAGTTCATCAACAAACGCGCGGCCCCGGCATTTCCCGCAGGAAGCTGCCTGAAAAAGGCCAAAGGCGTATAAATAAAATTCCCCTTTCCGTATTTCGCATACAGCGTAGATCCCTGCAGCGGCTCTTCACCGGTATCGTGCATTTCAAAAAGCGGTTCATAAGCCGCATCCCATTGGTCCGGGAAGTAGGCCCCGCGCTCCTGCACCCAGCCTTTGAAATCATCGGCCGTAATCCTGTTCGGGAAGTTCAGCAACTTGTGATTGGGATTTAAAAAGGTAACGACCGCATTTTCTTCGGTCACCCGTTTATTGGCAATGTTGAATTTGTACATGCCCAACTGGCTCACCGTAGCGTCCTGGTTGGTGTTGTACTGCATCACCAGATTCCCTCCGGCTTTTACATAAGCCCATAAAAAAGGCATCCACCGGCCCAGCTTTTTCTCCGTATTGTTGGCCCGGATTCCCAGGACGATGGCATCATACTGCGATAATTTGTTTTGGCTTCCATTTCCGCCGTCCGGATTGCCATAGAAATCTTCGTCTTTCAGGACATCCACCTGAATCCCGGCGATACGCAGGAACTCGGGAATAAAATCGCCCGCTCCCTGAATGTAGCCTACTTTTTTAACCGTCGTCCGGATATCGCCTTTCATCACCGCCACCGTTGCCGGCGCAAAATATTGCAGGGAAGGCAGATGCGGATATTGGATCAATACCTGTTTTTTGTTATAATTGATTCCGTCGGTAACATAATCAGCATCCAGCTGCAAACGGTTGGATGGTATTGAAGCAAGCTTAGCTTTCGGGATCATGCAGTCGACGGTAATCTCTTTTCCGCTGAGCGAACTGACCTGCGCACCGCCTAAACGTTCTCCGTTGTACATCAGGTTCAGCTTACCGTTGCCGAATGCTTTGTTGGAATTGACTTTAATATTTAAGCTTACCTTTAAATCTTCATTTTCTTTCACCAGGTAAAGCGGTTGGGTAAACTTCAACTCCAGGGCCGGAACAATGCGCAAAGCTTCCACCACATCACCGCGCACCGGGTCTAATTTCTTGAACGATAAAGGAAGCTTCACCTGAAACTTTTCTCCACCGATTTTTAAATCAAGCAGAACATTCAACGGTGATTCTGTTTCGGGCAAACCGATCAATGTATCATTCGGAACGGAGAAAGTGGCCGCATTTACTGCCGGTTTGGCCAGCCAGTACGGTTCCGTAAGCGCCGCATCGGCAGGAATCTTTATTTCGTGCCCGATGGTGATTAAAGAATCTTTGGATAATTTTCTGTTGAGGTTTTCCGACTGGTTCAGCCATTTCACGTTTTCCAAAACAACGGGATTTTCAGCTCTTGAAATCAGGTTTAATTTAAAATTGTATGGGTCTCCGGCAACGGCTTCAGGCTGGTTGGTTACCGCCTCGCCCATAAACCCGGCACAGCTCAGAATGATTTGGTCCAGCGATTTGATTTTATCTTTCTTCAGTTCAGGATCCTTTGATGCCATTACCTTTTTCCGCAAAGCCAGCAAAGCCGGCAAGCTACGGTCCGGATTGTTAAAATTAAAAGCGGAAATAATTTTATCTAAAGCCTGGTCGATATCGGAATTTCCTTTGGAGGTCCAGGTTTTCACGATGCCATCCAGGAGGCTTGCTTTGGCAGGTTCCCCAGCCACATGCGTAAAATATTCGGTTTTAATCCCGGCCACCGACTGGGTTCCTGCCCCCTGGCTTTTGTGGAGGCTTCTGCTTAATCCGGCCAGTTCGCCGTAGCCCATTCCGAGCTGCGCATCATATTGTCCGACGGTGATTTTCAGTTGATTTTCAGCCGTCGTATTCACCGAACCAAACAGGAACGTATTCCACAACAGGCGTTTCGGTTGCCAAACATTGGCATATTTTAGCTGATCCGGGAAAGCGTTTTTATCTCCGGCCAATTTAAAGGCTTTTTCCGCCACAACCGCCGAAGCCGCATGTTGCCCGTGGCCTGCCGCGGCCGTAGGAGGAAAACGGCAGATGATCACATCCGGCCGGAATTTACGGATCACCCAGACCACATCTGCGGTAATGCTGTTTTCATCCCATTGCTTAAAAGTATCGGTGGTGTTTTTAGAAAACCCGAAATCGATTGCCCGGGTAAAAAACTGTTGGGCACCGTCTAATTTTCTGGCCTCTAAAAGCTCATGCGTTCTGATTAAACCTAAGGCAGCTCCCTGCTCGGTGCCCAATAAATTCTGCCCGCCGTCGCCTCTGGTTAAAGACAGGTAGCCCGTTTCCAGGTTCTGATCGTTGACCAGCCACGAGAGCAATCCTGTATTTTCATCATCCGGATGCGCCGCCAGGTACAGGACCTTCGGCAGGTGCTTCAGGGTTTTGAGTTCGCGGTAAATTTCTGATGATTTGGAAGGCCGAACCTGCTGGCCCGGACAAAAAGCCGTTAAAAAACTAAGGATAAGTACAGTGATTCCTCTTTTGAACATTTTAATTTGCTTTGCGGGGCAAATATAGGTAAATCGTTCTTTTTCCGGCAGGAAAAGAGAAAATTCATAACGTTATTATCAACCTTGTCCGGCGGATCGTGGTTTTTCCAGTATAAGGTATCAATACCATCGGGCTTTAGCCCGATGTCACTGTAGCAATATCAGATCCGGCTTCAGCCAAAACTTATTTTAACGCAAAGTTTGATTTTCCTGATGCATACATTCTAAGGAGGCAAAGAAGGATCAGCAGGCTGATCTGACGAAGCGTGCGGCAGCTTCGCGAAGCAGATTTATCTGCCTTTGCCAACTTACGATTATGCGCAGTCATTATACCTTTGCGTTTAAAGCTTTATGATTATATCGTGCTGGTATCAATAGCATCGGGCTTCAGCCCGATATCATTGTAGCAATGTAAATCCGGCTTCAGCCGAAACTTATGGCAACGCAAAGCCTGATTTTTCTAGGGAATACAGAAGGAGGCAAAGAAGGATCAGCAGGCTGATCTGACGAAGCGTGCGGCAGCTTCGCGACGCAGATTTATCTGCCTTTGCCAACTTACGATTATGCGCAGCCATTATACCTTTGCGTTTAAAGCTTTATGCTTCATATCGTGCAGGTATCAATAGCATCGGGCTTCAGCCCGATATCATTGTAGCAATGTAAATCCGGCTTCAGCCAAAACTTATTTTAACGCAAAGCCTGATTTTTCTAGTGAATAAAGAAGGAGGCAAAGAAGGATCAGCAGGCTGATCTGACGAAGCGTGCGGCTGTTTTGCGAAGCGGATTCATCTGCCTTTGTCCGCTTACCATTATGCGCAGTCATTATGCCTCTGCATTTAAAGCATTCACGATTCATAATCCTGATTATCAGCTGGAAGCCGGAAACCTATATTTTACAGACAAAAACCAACNTGTTTTGCGAAGCGGATTCATCTGCCTTTGTCCGCTTACCATTATGCGCAGTCATTATGCCTCTGCATTTAAAGCATTCACGATTCATAATCCTGATTATCAGCTGGAAGCCGGAAACCTATATTTTACAGACAAAAACCAACTATACTTTTTTAACCCTATCCCGCGTAAGAAAGATATAATTAAACATACAAAATGCCGCAATCGCCCCGAACGTATGCCATAAAAAGTGGGTCCCAAAACGGATCCATTCCCACTTATCGGCGATACGGAAGGTCAGAGCCAGCACAAAGGATAACAAAGCGAAGCCTACCCATCTTCCGGCTTTCCAACGGGTATAGATCAAATAGCTCAATACCGAGAAAAGGACAAAGGAAGCCATGATCGCGTAGTTGACGTTGATAAAAAGAGAAGGATGATCAATCAGGATCCAGTTTCTCAAAGCATACATCAGGATCATATACATAACAAGCGTCAGAGCGGCATAATACCACCGGGTGCTCCGGGCGACAAAATAAAATCCGGCGGATAAGCACAGCAGCATGATCGGCAGCCAGTCCATCATAATGAATACCGGCCACTGCCTGAAAGAATGATAAACCGTTCCGCCAATGGCCCCGATGTATAATAAAGCCAGGCAGTAGGTCAAAAAGGGATTTTCCTTAAAATGACCTTTCAGCTTTATCGTCCAGAAAATGGCCAGGGCTAAAAACAGTACAGCCGTGATGGCATTCAACGGCTCGGGAAACAGCTGGGCCATATCGGTTTCTTTATACAACATCCCTCCGTCCGGAGGTAACTGGGTAATCGGCATAATTCTTCATTTATGATGACAGGCAGCTTACGGAATGCACCGGCAGACCCGGCCCTTCTTAAACATTTGCAATTATATTGCAGGTTGCGGATTCATTTCTTTAAAGATAGGGAATTGATTTAAATTTTCAGTCCCTGTTTTTTTTTAAAGCTTACAATTTTAATTGCCCCTTTTCCATCACTGAATCATCATCTGACCGGCAGATTAATGACTTTTTCACCACGCCGGCAGGTTCAAATAATGAATGTTTGAAACGCTGCATCCGGCCTGATCTTTACTTTTTAAGGAAGTTACAGTTCCCGCATCGACCATAAAACCCAGATTAGCTTGTCATTTTTTATGAAATAAAAATCCAATTTGCAGATAGCAAATTGGATTTTCAATGGATTAAGGGAAATTTTTATTCTACAATAAGTTTTAATGTAAACAGTTTCCGGGTATGTACCTTAACGAAATACACCCCTTTAGGTAAATTTTCATTCAGCAGGGAGAATTTCTGGTTATTGATGTTTTTGGTCTCGTACAGCAGCTGTCCCGTAGCGGATAGAAGCTGGATTTTTTCAATGGGGTAATCGCTTCTGATAAAAGTCGGCTGCCCTGGCTTCGCAGGATTCGGATACAGGATGACATTCTTCTCGGTGCTGCTCTGGGATTCTCCCGTGCCGAGGGTACTGCTTACCACCTGGAAGGATACCCGGTTCGAAACTTCCGTGTAGGAATCATTGGTAAACATCACCATGTAATAATTTCCGGCAGCGGTTGGAACGCCGTTCACATTTCCACTGATTGTTTTTGAGCCCTGCGTGAGCCCGTCAAAATAAGTGTATGAGGTAAACTGGTCGTTCGGGGTCTGCACACTCTGCGGATAAATGCCCAGCCAGTCTTTGACGATCCCGGGAGAATCCGTCCAGGATGCCGTAATGTTTTCTCCAAGTGTATACACCGGCTTGTTGATCCAGAGGTCCGTTACGATATCGCCTACTTTAAAGAAAACCTTCTCCCCGATCTGGGTATAGCCGTCTTCCAAAAGGTACGTTGCATAATAGTACCCTTTCGGTAAGCCCGTAAAATTTTTTGTTCCTGCGGCAGTGGTTACGTAGCTCCACATCGCTGACGGGTTTGCCGATCCGGGAACCTGGCCCATTTTGTAAATCCCGATCCAGTCTTTGACAAGATTGGGTCCGTTGGAATAATTGATCGTCACCGTTCCTCCGACGGGATAAGAATCTGCGGTGACCTGCAGAACGACTTTCGGTCCGACATAGAAACTTTTCCTGCCGGTAATTTCGATATAGCCGTTGTTGGCAAAGAAGCCTGCGAAATATTGCCCTTTTGCAGCCAATCCGGTATTGAAATTTGCAGTCCCTGACGTTTGGCCGTTCGTGTATTTATAAGCCTGTGACGTTACGGAAGCGGGAGTCTGGCCTTTTTTATAAATTCCGATCCAGTCCTGCTGGTTTCCCGGCCCGTCCGTATAGGTCGCGAGGATTGGTTCGTTTTGAAGATATTCGGTTTTGTTTAGAACCAGTGCAGGATTCGATACCACACTTCCCGTGATCTCAAACTGTTTCACATCGCTCCAGTCGCTCCACTCCAGGTTCCGGTCCCTGTACCGTAATTTTACATAATAAGTACCATTGGTGACCGAGTTGGCCGCAAGCGTTGCTTTGGTAATATCCACGCCGGCGTTGAGGTTTTTCGTAACGTCCGGATTTCCCGTGCCTTCCTTCCCGAACCAGTTTTCGAAATCCCTGTAGAATTCTTTATCGATTACCGAAAAGTCCGGGGTTTTGCTGATGAGGAACTGGCTGGTGTTCAGAAGCTCCGGAGTAGCGGTGGCAAATGTGCTTCCGTTTAATGTCAGGGGCAGAGTGACAGGCGTTGTAAAAACATTCGTAACGGATGGCTTTGCCGGTTTTGCCAGATTTTTATACCGGTGGAAACTGTCCACCAGCACACTGTTTTTCTGTTGGTAAATACTTCCTATCGAGTAGCTTTCGACATCTGCCTTGCCATTAGTGACATCTATTTCGATGATCTGGTAGGTCCAGTCCGTCAGTGTTTTCTGTACGTCGTCAAAATCCTGCTCATTGGACATTCCCCAATACTGGTCCCAGGCCGTTCCTCCGGAAATGATCTGGTAATTCGGCGAATTTTTAAGCTGGCCCCGATGGTACAGATGGTGATGGGCGCCGATGTGCATCAGGTATTTGTCGGACGCGGTAAGCATCGGTACGGCCGTATTTCTCACCCATGTTGAAATGTCGCCTACGTACTGCTCCGCCTGGTAAGGGCGGTGACTCAGGGAAATGATCCACTGAACGGTGTTGTCCGTAGAAGCAGCATCCAGAATCTGCTGCAGCCACATCTGCTGTGCAGCACCGGTATGTTCCGAGCTTAAACTCACGAACAGGACGTTCCCCGCCTGTTGTGCATAGTAATTTTCATTTCCGGAAGTGATATTTTTGTAGCTCAGCTCGTCG
Source organism: Chryseobacterium sp. sg2396 (assembly GCF_042610505.1). Lineage (NCBI taxonomy): Bacteria > Pseudomonadati > Bacteroidota > Flavobacteriia > Flavobacteriales > Weeksellaceae > Chryseobacterium > Chryseobacterium sp. sg2396. The sequence continues at coordinate 8,957 of NZ_JBHGAQ010000028.1, forward strand.
ATGTAGAAATGCGCATAGTAAGAACTCATTCCTAAAGTTCCGTAGGTTTCATGGTTTCCCACAGTGGTCTGGATGGGAAGATAAGGCGAAAGTTTCCTGTTTTTCTTGAAATGGACATTTTCATAATGATCCAGTGTGCCGACGTCCACCTGATCGCCCACCATGAAAGTGAGCGCAACATGATCGGATGGGTCAGCCGTTGTTCCGAACCGCTGTTTGATTTTCCGGTAGGCATGATAATTAAGGGAATCATAACGGGGTTCGTTTTTCAGCTGGTTGTCGCCCATGATCAGGAACCTTATTTTTCCGTCTGCAGTAGCCGCCTGCCCCGGAAGCGGAAGGGTCCGGAAATTGTACACCGGAGATTCGAAGGTCCCCGTTTTGATTTTGTAATAATACTTGGTGTTAGGCTGAAGGCTGTTCACCTTCGCAGTATGGTAATAATAGTTATTGGTATACCCGGTATCGGAAAAGATATTGGTGGTTCCCGTCACCGTTACATTCAGGTTGGCTGGTGACGTACCGTAATAAACGGTTGTTTCGTTATTGGAAGACGTCTTCCAGTTTACAATCATCGAATTCGGGGTAGGATTCTGTAAATACGGCACCGGTTCCTGCCCGTAAGAGAGGACGGCAACCAGGCAAAAGAACAGCAGTAAATAATTTTTCATAAATTAATTTTAGGATTCAATTTGAATGGCCAAATCTAAATCCTTGATATTACGCCGCCGTTACCGGTCTGTTAAATAATGCTTAATAATTTTTACCGGCATCCAGCGGTAATCTGATTCCTTCCGCTGACGTTCAATATTCCCTGAAAGCAGCCTGCGTAAAAACATTGCGCACACCATCTTTTACTTTGTCCCATAAATTAAAAAACAATGACACCGAAAATACTGGAAAAGCTAAAGGAAATAGAAGAGAAACGCGACATAGAAATCCTTCTGGCCGTAGAATCCGGGAGCCGGGCCTGGGGGGTTGCCTCACCCGACAGCGATTACGACATCCGCTTTATCTACCGTCACGAAAAAGACTGGTACCTTTCTCCCTGGGACAAAGACGAAACCATCGAATTCATAACGGAAGATGATCTGGACGGGTCCGGATGGGATTTGCGGAAGACTTTTCATCTACTGTTGAAGTCGAATGCCGCTTTGCTCAGCTGGTTCTACTCCCCGATCGTTTATGTAAAGAATGAAAGATTTTATGACCTGTTCAAGCCTCTGGCCGATGAATGCTTTTCGCCGGTAGCGGTTTTCTACCATTACCTGAGCATGAGCAAAAAATACCTCGAAGCTTGCCGCGGCGATGAAGTGAAGCTGAAATCTTATTTTTATCTCCTCCGCACGGCACTCACCGGAAAATGGATCTTGGAAAAAGGAACTGTTCCGCCGGTACTGTTCTGTGAACTGCTGGTATTGGTCGATGATTCTACCCGTGAGAAAATAGAAAATTTGGTCGCTTTAAAAGCCACCAAAGGGGAATCTTATCATCACCCGAACGACCATGAGCTTTTCGGGTTCCTGGAAACCATGATTAAAGATACCGATGAAAAAGCAAAAGGCCTGAAAGGGGGGAATGCGGATAAAAATAAAATGGAAAAAGTATTCCGGGAAATAGTAGCTTTATAAATGAAACCCAAAAAATATGAAACCGCTGTCTGAACCCGCATTGCAGTTTATTGAAAAAGTTGGCAAAAACAAAGATTTCGCGATAGATCTTGATTTACTGGAAGACCATTTAAAAATATATCATCTTGAAGATTCCTCCGAAATCCTGAGATTTCAGAAAACTTTTGCCGGCCTGTATTTTCAGGATACCGTTATTCATATTTTTACGCCTGAGCAGATCAGGGAAAGGAAGACTGTAAATACCTACGAATGGAAGGGCCAGACCTTATTTCCGGTCAATAACGGTTTATACATCGCTGAAAACGGGGAAATTGCCGTTAGGGACTGCGGTTGCCATTCGCATGATTTTTATTATTATTTCGAAAGATTCGATACCTTTATCGGGCAGCAGGCTTTTTTTGAAAAACACCGGTATTATAAAAATCTCCCCGCTTACAGCCATGAGATTACCGATATAAAGGAATTCTCAGCATGCCTGTCGGGATATGATTTTTTACCGCATTGCTCCGATAAATACAACCTGATGTGGAAGAATGAAATCAATCTCGTCCATGCGACCTGTTTTCAGGATATCTGGAGTGCAGACATTGACAGCATTTCCAAACGGAACCGCTATGACCTTATTAACCAATTAACCACAAAAGACGTAATACAATGAAAAAACTCGTCGCCCTTTCTCCGATGTATACGGACGACAGCAACATCCTGAAAAAAGCCTCCATCGGTTCTTCTTATGAACTGAACCGCTTCAACGGTCAATGGAATGTCCCGGAAGAATTCCGGACAGCGGTTGTGGCCGTGTACGGTGAAGACATCTATGCGGAGATCGTGGCGGAACAATGTAACCTCACTTTAACAAAACCTGATAATCACTGGCTTTCAATAATCTTGGAAGAATTTACCAAACGGAAAATTTCTTACGGGCAGCTGAAAGATGTTGTGCATCAAGAGCCTTTGTTCATCAAATGTTCGGACTTCAAAAGCTTTAAAGCCGGGGTTTTCGATAAAGTCACCGACATCAAAGGCTTTGACTCTCTGGATCCGGAAATGACCGTCTTTACTTCGGAAGTGGTGGAATGGGAACTGGAAGTGCGGTGCTTTGTCCTAAATGGGAAAATAAAAACATTCTCTTCCTACTGGCGGAATGATGTTTATGATACCAATCCGCTTGCAGGAACCGAGCAGCAGGAACTGTTCGCATTTTTCAACCGGTTTATGGAGCGGTATGCGGAAACGCTGCCGAAAGCCATTGTGCTTGATTTCGGGATCATCACGGGAAAAGGCTGGGCCTTAATCGAGGCGAATCCGGCCTGGTGCTCGGGGCTGTATGCCTGTGATGCGGAGATCGCTCTGGAAGTGATTGTGGAGAGTTGTATTAAAAATAATTAACAGGCTGGAAGAGGGAAGCCGGATGTGGGAAGTTTTTCTTGTCATTATTAGGATCGAAGGTATTATTTAAATGTTTGTTACTGACCAATAAAAACTTTATTTAAGTCCTGATTCACTGATCTGAATCCCAGCCTTTAATTCAATAAACAAATGAAAATAAGTGACTTAACTTCTAATTCATTTTAAATTATGGAAATGATCATCTTCACCGGGATCCCGGCCAGCGGGAAAAGTTCCTTCTATAAGGAGCTTTTTTTCAATTCGCACCTCCGGATCAGCATGGACCTGCTGAACACCCGGAACAAAGAACACAAACTGATGCAGTACGCATTTGAAACCCAGTCGAAAATGGTGATCGACAATACGAATGTCACCAGGGAAAGCCGGAAGAAGTACATTGAGTCCGCAAAACAGAACCGGTATCAAATCATAGGATACTTTTTTGAAAGCCCTGTTCAGGACTGCCTGGAACGGAATAAGAACAGGAAAGATTCCATCAATGAAATCGGGATCAAAGCCAAGTACAAAGACCTGGAAAAGCCAGCATTTGAGGAAGGCTTTGATAAACTGTTCAACGTAAAGATCGTCAATAACATTTTTGAAATCAGCCCTTATGAAATTTGAAGAAATAGAAGCGGTCATGCGCAAAAACGAAAGCCTTTCGGAACAGTATATCCTCCCCGGAAATTATATTGTCGTACGGCTGGACGGAAAAGGCTTCACGAAGCTGACCAAAGAAAAGCTTACGTTGGATAAACCGTTTGATGAAAAATTTGGCCGGGTGATGATTGATACCACCAGGCACCTTTTTAATACCGGTTTTAAGGTGATTTACGGTTACACCCAAAGCGATGAGATTTCTTTGTTGATCGGTAAAGACGACCAGACCTTCAGCAGGAAAACCAGCAAACTGAACTCCGTGCTGGCCGGTGAAGCCAGTGCCTTTTTCAGCCTGCAGTTTCAGGAAGTCTGTGTCTTCGACTGCCGTACCATCGCCATCCCTAACCTTGATATGCTGCTAGATTATTTCTACTGGCGGCAGGAAGATGCCCACCGCAATTCCCTTTCCGCCTATTGCTACTGGACCTTACGGAATAACGGCTTTACCGCAAAACAGGCCACCGGAAAGATCGAAAAAATGCCCCAGGCCGAAAAAAACGAACTGCTGTTTCAGTACGGCATCAATTACAATACCCTTCCGGCATGGCAGAAACGCGGCGTCGGCATTTATAATAAAGAAATTATAAAGCCGGGCTTCAATCCGATGACGAGTGAAACGGTGGATTGTGTGAGGAAGGAGCTTTTTGTGGAGAAGGAATTGGGGATGCGTGGGGAATATAGACTATTTTTGAAGGAAATTTTAGAATCCATTTAAACCGGAACCATGGAAAAAGGACATATTATTACGATTAATTCTGCGGAAACTGAAACGGATTTCAATTGGGCTATAAAACGCTATTGTCCGAATTCTGAAAGCAGTAGTTCTACCATCATCGGAGTTCATTTTCCATGGGAAAGAATTTTTAGAAACAGTTCTAACATTGAAAAAATTTCAGGTAAAATAAAAGATTTATTCAATGAATTCACAAAAAGCAATTTTTTCAGAAGTATTGATTTTACTCCGCAGCACAGGGATGTATTTCTTTTAAATTTTAAAAAATTTTCATCATATTACTGGATCGAATTTATATTCACGAAAGATCAGTGGAATGTGAAAACGAAAGAATATTCCTGGGAAAAGGAAACCTTCATTATCTCTCATGGAAAAAATTTTGATGAAGATTTTATTGTATCCCAAATAGGATATAAGATATTATTTTATTCATATAAAAATCGGGAAAAGGATGAAAATGGTTATGAAAAAAGAAAGTATGGTTTACCCACCTATAACCTGGCAGATAGCAGCTATCAATTTCACTTTGATAAATTTGATGGTTTACGAAAAGATTTAAGGGTCCGAAGTTGTAGTTTATTGATTGATTATGATTTTGATTATTTTCTCCATGTTCGTTCCAATGAGTTTTCTGAAATGACCGGCAGAACTTTAGATTTTGTAATGCAGGGACAGGTTCCTGAGAAAATTATACTCCAACTATTGAAAGTAATTCATGAAAATAAAACATTCGGTTATTATGGAGGAGGCGCAATCTTAGATATGCCACAAACCCATTTCATTTTTAAAATCGAAAATAAAATTTATAAAGCAGGCATTCTGTCATGGACTGGAAAACAAGACTCCGAACTTAAGAATTTAGAAGTACTTGAAGACATCATACTGGAATGGATAGATAAAACAGTAGAATTCCACAAACAAAATTAAAAACCAGATGAATTATAAAATTATATTTAATGAAGAAAAACTCAAACAGTTTATCGAATGGCTTCCGGATTTACTGCCTAATGAACAATATTATGTGACACTTTTGGCCAGAAAAAAATATAATCCTGTGACAGGCCTACATGCAGATAAAGCACAATTGAAACGCTTTACCTCAACGAAAGAAAGATTGTTTCAGAAAATCAGGCAGCTTGAACTTCCTTTAGGAGTGTATGAATCCGGAAACACCGTTGTTTCGCAGGATAATCTTGCCGTTTATATTACGCCCAATCCAAGAGACCTGCATAAAGCTTCTTTATTTCTGATGAAAGAAATATCTGAAAAGCTGATCCGGGGTGACCAAGCTATTCACCCGCATACACTGGCTTTAAATATGATTCAGACGACCACCTCTAGAAAAATATTTTTTGATCTGGATATTGATTTCAGGATTGAAAACCATCAGCAGGCAATCGAAAAATTCAGATCGGATATTTCAGATTGCATCAATAGTGATTGTCTCACCTTTATCAAAACCAATGGCGGACTGCATTGTTTAATTAATTTGCAAAGAATTGAGAAAGAATACCAGAAAAGTTGGCATCAAAGAATATCTCAACTTACATGTACTTTGTATGAAGTGACGATGAACGGCGATAATGTTTTGCCAATTATTGGATGTATCCAAGGAATTGATTTTTCACCTTATTTATTAGATTGAATTATGTGCACACCAAACACAGAACTCAAGTTCTGCACCTGTATTGAAGGAGATATTGCAGAGATCAAGAATATTTACATCTGGACTCTTTACCGGTATTACGGTTCCCGGGAATCCTTAAGACGCGGAAAGGTGATGATGCCTGTAGATGATTTTCAAAACGGAATCTCGGTAGAAAACATAAGTTTAAAATTAAATGAAGGAAACATTTTTGATTTTGATTATGCACCCGAGGAGAGAGACAGTCTTCACATCAGTTTTAATGCTGAAAATAGTCAAGAATATAAATACTTTTCATTGATCTTCAAAAATGGAATCTGGCAGGAAGGCAATAATCCTTTTTTTACCAGTATTCAGAAGGAGATTGCCACAGGTGAAATAAAAGTAATTTATAAAGAAGAAAATCATTTTCTGAAACATTGTGAATATCTGGAATCTGAATATGGAATTGTAATCCCTGAATCCATTAAAGTCAAATATGCTCATATAAAAAGTGATTCAGAAGATCCAATTTATTTGGCAATAAGAAATTTAAAAAGATATAAACTTTTCTATACACCGGAATTTATAAAAAGTGTTGCCAAAACCTATTTCAAAATTTACCCGGATGAAAATTCAGAAAGATTACAGGAGATGATTAATTCTGCGCAAAATAAATTCTCCTTATTGGAAAGTAAATTTATTTCTGGTACAGAAAACTTTAATTTTCTCAACAGATGTTTGAAAGATTTAAATTATGAAATTAATAAATGTTTCAGTGTAGCCATTCCAATTGACGATGAAAACTATCTCATTATCAATGGTATTTTATCCGGAACAATGATCACTAAAGTTATAAGAGAAAAAAAATATATTAAAAACAAGACTCAAAAACTAAGATTTGAAAATTTTGAGATTATAAAAAATTTAAATGAATATTGAAGATCTTAAATCCCAAAACCTCATCCTCCTCGAAGCCATCTCCGGCAGCCGGGCTTTCGGGCTGGCAACGGAGAATTCCGATACGGATATCCGGGGCGTATATTATCTGCCGAAAGAAGATTTTTTCGGACTGAATTACGTGCCGCAGGTTTCCAATGAAACGAATGACATTACTTATTACGAGATTGGGAGGCTGGTGGAATTATTACAGAAGAACAACCCGAATATCCTGGAAGTCCTGGCGAGTCCGGCAGACTGTATTCTTCAGAAACACCCGCTGATGGACCTGCTGAAACCCGAAGATTTCCTGTCGAAGCTCTGTAAAGATACGTTTGCAGGATATGCTATTTCGCAGATCAAAAAAGCCAAAGGACTTAATAAGAAAATACTGAATCCGATGGAGAAGGAAAGAAAGTCGGTTTTGGATTTCTGCTATGTTTTGCAGGACCAGGGCTCGGTTCCGCTTCAACAATGGCTGCGGGAATTTCCCTACAATGGACAGTACGGTCTTACACAGGAAAAATGCGGACTGGTAAGCATCGAACATACGAAAGGGATGTTTGCGCTGTTTTATGATGAATCGGGAAGCTTAGGGTATAAAGGGATCATCCGGCACGAAGAAGCCAATCAGGTTTCCGTTTCATCGGTCCCGAAAGGAGAAAGACCGTTGGCGTACCTGTTCTGCAATCTGGATGCCTACTCCACCTACTGTAAAGATTACCGGGAATACTGGAAATGGGTTTCGGAGCGGAACGAAGACCGCTACAATGTGAACCAAAATCACGGACAGAATTATGACAGCAAGAACATGATGCACACCATCCGCCTGCTGCAGTCCTGCGAACAGATCTTTAAAACCGGTTCCCTGAACATCCGGGTGGACAACCGGGATGAACTGCTGGACATTAAAGCCGGGAATTGGCCGTATGAAGCCGTTATGAAAAAAGCAGAAGGCCTTATCCGCTCTATTGAATACCATCATTCGGTTTCTGCCCTTCCCGAATTTCCGGACACGGCAAAAACCACAAAACTATTGGTGGAGATTAGAGAGGAACTGTATAAAAACAAATAAAGCTTCTTCCGAAGCTTTATTTTATCTTGAGGGGTATCTTATTTTACCAGTCTGATCTCCATAGCAGAAAATCCTTTCGGGGATTTTTCCTTTTCAAAAGAAACTTTGTTTCCTTTTTTCACCTGGTCGATGCAGTTGTTGTTGTGGAAGAAGATGTTCTCTTTCGTTTTATCTTCCGTAATGAAACCGTATCCCTTTTCACTGAGGAAAGTAACGATTCCTTTTTTAACAGTTTCTTCAGCTTCAATCGGAGCAGCGCCCAGCTGAATGTCGTTGATATCGATTTCTTCTTTTTCATCACGATCCGGCGGTGTAGAGGTCAGTTGCCCGTTCGCATCCACATACATAATCATGTCGTCGAAGCTTTTGCCTTTGTCGTTATTTTCTTTACGCTCTTCACGGCGTAAAGCTTTTTCTTTTTGTTTTTGCTGTTTTTTTTTGAAATTTTCTTTTTTAGAGAAAGAATCTGCCATATATTGTACTGAATTTTATATTACGATTTAATTTTAACGCTCATGACAAAGATATATTGTCTGCCTGTTATTTTTCAAAATCAGGTTTTGATCGCGTCCTATTAAAGGTTTTCTGAGTGCTTTTATTAATGTGATTGCCTTTCTGAAAGGCAGATGTGAAGCGGAAGTGAATAAGTATTCTTAACGGTCACAGAAGTAAAGACAGAGATTTCTTTTAATAAGTAAACAAAGATAGGAAAAAAAAACGTACCATGCAAGCAACCTTGATTTCAAATCCCTGAAATTCAATTTATTTTAAGCTTTCAAAAAATCAAGCCACTCCTGTAGCAAATCTTTTATATCGGCCAAAGGAAAGGTATAAGGCAATTTGTCAATTCTGAAATCCGGATATTCTATATCCAGATCATTATGCTCCAGTACCATTGATTCATAAATTGACCTGTAAGGCTCATCCGTATCGAGGAATGTATTAATTTCCTGTAAAAGAAGTTCTGTTCCGGCACGATCTAAACAAGATAAAAACTGCAGACTGTTATTATGGTCTACAATCCCGTCTTTACAACGACAATTATAACCTGTGATACCATCAGAACTTAACTTATAAAATTCTAACCCGTATTGTTCTCTTTTAGTCATATGATAGTTTTTGATCTCCAAATAAAAGGATGTATTTTGAAAAATATAAAATTGCGATGGATAAATTTTGCCCAGCGTTCTCAACTTTGTGCAATAAAAAAGAGTCAGTTACATATTTTGGCTAAAGCCAATTATCACACTCTATAGCATAATTAGGCTTCCTTCGACAGGCTCAGGATGACATTCCCGTTGTTATTAATATTCATTGGAATTACGTTATTTGACATTATAGTCCATATCTACCGCCACTTTCATAAAAAAACCACCGGAACTCCGGTGGTTTAATATGATTGATAATCTTATTATCTTATTCTTCAGTCGAAGGATTCTGATCTCCTGCCGGCTGATCGCCTTCAGGTCTTCTTTCTCTCTCCTGTCTTCTCTCGCCATCATTTCTTCTTTCGCCATCATGCCTTCTTTCTCTGTCACCTTCAGGTCTTCTTTGTCCTTCCGGTCTTCTCTGGCCTTCAGGTCGGTTCGGACGGTCAGAACGCTCAGGTCGGTCGGAACGTTCAGGTCTTCCCTGCCCTTCCGCTTTAGGAGGTCTTGGCAACAATACCTTTCTGGAAAGTTTCATTTTCTTACGGTCATCGTAACCCATGAACTTCACTTCCACTTCATCTCCTTCGTTGTAAGGAACCTTATCCAGACGCGACCATTCGATCTCGGAGATGTGAAGAAGTCCTTCCGTACCTTTAGCAATCGCTACGAAAGCTCCGAAGTCCATTACTTTCACCACTTTACCGTTGTACACTTCTCCAACTACCGGTACGAAAGTAATTTCATTGATTTTCGCGATGGCTTCGTTGATCTTCTCTCTGCTAACCCCGGAAATTTCGATTCTTCCGATCTCGCCGATTTCTTCAATGGCAATAACGGTATCGGTATCCTTCTGCATCTGCTGGATGATCTTTCCTCCAGGCCCGATTACGGCACCGATGAAATCTTTAGGGATTTCCATCATCACCATCTTCGGAGCATGTGGCTTCACATCAGCTCTTGGTTCAGCAATGGTTTCCGTGATTTTATTTAAGATATGTAATCTACCGTCTTTAGCCTGCATCAATGCTTTTTCCATAATGTCCATGGAAAGTCCCTGGATTTTGATATCCATCTGGCAAGCGGTGATTCCGTCTGCCGTTCCGGTTACTTTAAAGTCCATATCCCCCAGGTGATCTTCATCCCCTAGGATATCGGATAATACGGTGAAATTTCCAGTTTTGGTATCCGTTACCAGTCCCATCGCAATCCCGGAAACCGGCTTTGCAATCTGGATCCCGGCATCCATCAGCGCAAGCGTTCCTGCACAAACGGTAGCCATGGAAGACGAACCGTTGGATTCTAAGATATCGGAAACGATTCTGATCGTATATGGATTTTCCTCAGGAATCATGTTCGCCAAAGCTCTCTGAGCAAGGTTTCCGTGACCAACCTCTCTTCTGGAAGTTCCTCTTAAAGGTCTTGCTTCACCTGTTGAGAACGGAGGGAAATTGTAGTGTAAGAAGAATCTTTCGTCGTAATTTACCATTACGCTGTCTACCATGTTGGCATCTTTAATAGATCCCAGCGTTACAGCGGTAAGAGACTGCGTTTCCCCTCTCGTGAAAACAGCAGATCCGTGAGCCCCCGGTAAATAATCGATCTCACTCCAGATCGGACGGATGGTTTCAGGATCACGGCCGTCAAGACGGATTTTTTCATTTAAAATCATCTGGCGCATCGCCTCTTTTTCTACATCGTGGTAATATACTTTTACGAAAGGCGTTACTCTTTCCAGCTCCTCAGGATTATCTACATACTGCGCAAGGAATTCTTCACGTACCGCTTTGAATTTTTCCGCTCTTTCTTCTTTTCCTGAAGGGGTCTTTGCTACCTCGTATACTTTATCGTATGTTTCTTTCCAAACCTTTTCACGAATGGCTTCATCGTGAGTTTCGTGGATGTATTCTCTTTTCGGGAACGATTTTCCTACTTTTTCAGCCAGTCTTTCCTGTGCCTCTACCTGTTTTTTGATTTCCGCATGCGCGAAAGTAATGGCTTCCAGCATTTCCTGCTCGGAGATTTCTTTCATTTCCCCCTCTACCATTACGATAGAATCTTTAGTAGCTCCTACCATGATATCCAGGTCGGAATCTTTAAGGTCTGCGTAATTCGGGTTGATGGAAAGTTCGCCGTTGATTCTTACCACCCTTACTTCAGACATCGGCCCGTTGAAAGGAATATCGGTAATGGCAATCGCTGAAGATGCCGCAAGACCGGCAAGGTCATCCGGAATCGACTGTCCGTCGTAAGAGATCAGGGAAATCATCACCTGAACTTCCGCGTGGAAATCTTCCGGGAACAAAGGTCTTAATACTCTGTCTACAAGACGCATCGTCAGGATTTCCTGGTCGGAAGGACGCGCTTCTCTTCTGAAAAAGTTTCCGGGAATTTTACCGCCCGCATAGAACTTCTCTCTGTAATCTACCGTTAACGGCAGGAAATCCACACCGGGATTTGCTTCTTTGTTTGCGACAACCGTTGCTAACAACATGGTTCCGCCCATTTTTACGACAACAGATCCGTCGGCCTGCTTAGCCAGTTTTCCTGTTTCAATAGTGATTTCTCTGCCGTCTGCAAGAGTAATCAGCTCTGTAATTGCTTGAGGTACACTCATAAATTGTTTGTGTTGCACTCCGTATTGAGTGCTTTTTAAGATTATATTTCGTCTAAATTTACCTGCAAATTTAAGGTAATTATTTGGATTAAGCCCCCAGGTCTTTTAAAATCGTTACGGAAAGAAGCTTCAAAGTTGTTTTTACTGAAATGGAGAATGATAAAAAGCTCTGAGCCTATGATTTCATTTTAACGTCACCGACGCTAAGGAATTTGTTTAGCATAAAGCGAATTTTCCGGCCGCAAGGGCGTTTGACTCCGTCGAATCTTCTATTCACTAAGCAAATGATAGCAGTGGATAGGTTTAAAATTAAATTAGCTTTTCCGAATTAATTATGAAGTAATACCAAATAAAAAAGCAACCTCTTACGAAGTTGCTTTATTTTTAAATCTCTGTAGATTATTTTCTTAAACCTAGTTCAGCGATGATCGCTCTGTATCTTGTAATATCTTTTTTCTTAAGATAATCCAAAAGGCTTTTTCTTTTACCTACCAGCTTTACCAATGATCTTTCAGTATTGAAGTCATGACGGTTGGCCTTCAAGTGCTGGGATAAGTGGTTGATTCTGAAAGTAAATAAAGCTACCTGTCCTTCAGCGCTTCCTGTGTCCTGTGCAGATTTTCCGTGTTTTGCGAAAATTTCTGCTTTTTTTTCTGTTGTTAAGTACATTCCAATATTGTTTAATGATTATTATGTAACGGCTGCAAAAGTACGATTTATTTTTGAATCTGCCAACATTATCGATTTCATTTATCGGCATTCATAGAGAAAAATGTTAAAAATTTCTTAAAAAAATTATGTGATGCCATCAAAAGGCAGTAATTTTGCATGGTAATTAGTGATGGAAAAAAAACTAACTTTTATTCTATGTGCCGGACTTCTTTTTGGAGGTGTTTTCATACTGAAAGCACAAAAGTCTGCTGGCGAAAAAATCAATAAAGTCCTGTACTTCAACCCTGAAGTGGAACCTGATCTTGAAGAGATTAAAGAACCTACCAATACGGCTTTCTTCAGTGCCGTTTCCGATAATTTAAGCGAAAGGAAAAACAAAATGCTTAAAACGGAGACCCAGATTTCTTTCGACAGCATCGATCAAAAAACCATTGCAGATTACTGCATGAATAATGACGCAGACTTTGCTGTTGTTCCCAAAGTGAAATATTTCAAAGTAGGGTTCGGGAAGTATGTATTCTCCAACCAGGTGGTGGTCAGCATGAAACTTTTTGATGCGCAGGGAAACCTTCTCACCGAGACCGATTATGATACCTATAAAAAGAACATGCGTCTGCTGGGTTCCACCACAAACTCTGTAAAGATCGGTACCAATGGTGCCATTAAAGGAATTTTAAAGCAGTTTAGAAAAAGCAGGCATTCTGACGGCACCGGATTTTAAAAATCAACGACTGATTTTCATATTGTCGGCTAAAATTTAATCAGGTAACCCCTACCTTACCTTTTCCACTTCCACATCATCGTCTATAAATAAAACTGTGCACTTCATTAAATTTAATTGATTTAAATTCATAACATGGTGAATAATTTAAAATATTTTAGTAATTTCGGAAGAACAATTCATTCAAACTATCTCAATAGAAATTTCTTGAGCACCGGTATTCGTACGGGTGCTTTTTTTATTTAATACTAATACTGCTGCCGGATATAAATCAAAATCAAATTGTTAACAATAAATATTTTTCATTTTATAGTGATTAATTGAAAAAGTTCATGTATATTTAATCACATCAAAATCCATTTTTATATGAAAAATACCAATCTAAAAAAGCTTACCCGTAAAGAACAGGGAAAAATCAACGGTGGAACGCTGAAAAGATGCCAGGACCATTATGAATGTCCGGGAGGTTCCTGCTGCCAGAACGTGTGCGTCCTTTACAATTGTCCTGAAGTATAAATTTAAATTCAATCAACCATAATCTATTACTATGAAAAATTTAAAAAAATTAACCAGAAAACAGCAAGAAGCAATTAATGGTGGAGCCATTACTAAATGTAGAACTCATTCAGATTGCGTTATAGGCTGGTGTTGTAACATGATGTGTGCACCATATGCCTGTATAGAAGACTAAGTATTAACCAAATTTTCAAAAGCATCTGTTTACAGGTGCTTTTTTTGTCTGCAGCCGAAAAAAGTTTAATTAATCCTTAAATTTTCCACTTCATTCTTCAATTTTAAAAAATTGAATTATTTTTGTAGTATCCTAAAAAAATCACGTTTTGAATTCTAAAGACGAACTTATATTCAACCCTGAAGATATTGCCGAAACCCTCAGTGAACTCCACGCCGATGAGAGGCTTCTGGCATTCCTGAAAGTTCCGAAAGAATACAAAGCGGAAGTTTTCTCTCACCTGAATCCCGATTTCCAGGAAGAAACCATCCGAAGCATCGGCAGCGACGAAGTTTCGGAGATCCTGAATGCCATGACCCCGGATGACCGGACGGCCCTGTTTGAAGATTTTCCGGATGAACTGATCAAATACTCCATCAACCACCTGAATCCCCAGGAACGGAGAATTGCTTTAAAGCTTTTGGGATACGATTCCGATTCCATTGCCCGTCTGATGACACCATATTACATCCAGATCCGTAAGGAATGGACCATCAAAAGATGCCTTCAGCAGATCAAGAAAGTGGGAAGCAAAGTGGAAACAATGAACTATCTTTATGTAGTAGACGAGAGAAACCGGCTGATTGACGATATTGCTTTGGGAAGCCTGCTGCTGGCAGAAGAAGATACGATGGTTGCGGATATTACCGATAACCATTTCGTAGCGATTACTACAACCACGACCAAAGAAGATGCTGTTCAGTATTTCGAGAAATATGACCGTGCGGCCCTTCCTATCATTACCGAATCAGGAGTATTGGTGGGTATTGTAACAATCGACGACATCTTAGACCAAATTGAACAGCAGAATACCGAGGATATCCAGAAGTTCGGGGGACTGGAAGCCCTTGATCTTCCGTATACCCAGACTTCTCTTATAGAGATGGTTAAAAAAAGAGGCATGTGGCTGATTATTCTCTTCTTTTCCGAAATGCTGACTGCTTCGGCGATGGGGTATTTTGAAGATGAAATCCAGAAAGCGGTGGTGCTGGCTCTATTTGTCCCGCTGATTATTTCCAGCGGCGGAAATTCCGGTTCCCAGGCGGCAACCCTTATTATCAGGGCGATGGCGCTCCAGGAAATAGGACTGAAAGACTGGTGGTATGTGATGCGAAAAGAGATTTTCACAGGACTGCTTCTCGGCGGAATCCTGGGGATTATCGGTTTTCTCCGGATTATGATCTGGCACAAGACCGGACTTTTTAATTACGGGGCTTACTGGCCGTTTGTCGGATTAAGCGTGGGGGTTTCCTTGGTAATGATTGTGCTTTGGGGAACGCTTTCCGGTTCCATGGTTCCTTTTATCCTTAAAAAAATGAAACTCGATCCCGCGACCTCCTCCGCCCCTTTTGTAGCCACTTTGGTGGATGTTACCGGACTGATCATCTATTTTTCCGTTGCCGGACTTTTCTTAACGGGCAAACTTTTGTAATTTTAGGCCACCTCTAAAATATTACAATGAAAATAGTTTCTCTGGTTCCTTCTATTACGGAGGCTTTATTTGACTTAGGTTTAACGGAACAGGAAATCGTCGGAAGGACGAAATTCTGCATCCATCCGGCGGATAGAGTAAAAAATGTTTCTGTAATCGGCGGGACGAAAAACATCAACATCGATAAGATCAAAGCCCTTCAGCCGGACCTGATCTTAGCCAACAAAGAAGAAAACGTGAAAGAGCAGGTAGAAGCATTGATGGATGATTTCAAAGTGATCGTGACGAATGTTGAGAATATCGAAGACAATTATTACCTGCTGAAAAATCTCGGGAAATTATTGAACAGGGAAGACCTGGCGCAAGCTTTCAATCTGAAAATTTACGAGGTCCTGAACCAGCCTGCTCCCGATTCCAGGTTAAAAGCTGCTTACCTGATCTGGAAAAACCCTTATATGACCGTTGGCTCCGATACCTTCATCCATAAAATTCTGGAAGAAACCGGCTTTGAAAATATCTTTGGTCACCGGAAACGCTATCCTGAAATTACCACCGAAGATTTAGCCGCGGCTGATCTCATCATGCTTTCTTCCGAACCATTTCCTTTTAAGGAAAAACACATTGAAGAACTAAAAACCGTTTATCCTGATAAAAAGATCATGATTGTGGATGGGGAAGCCTTCTCCTGGTACGGAACTCACATCGCCAAATGCGGGGATTATTTTAATGACCTGATCCAGGAAGTGAATGCAGAGATTGTTAAATAAATCAGAAGACCATTTTCAGAATGGAATTCTTGAAATATTTTAGAATACATCAGAAGACACCGGGTACACCCGGTTCTATTGTCATGACGCCCTTTCAGGACTTTGAATATTAATCCGGGAATACAGCAGACAATATAAATATGCGCAAACATCTGTGTCAATCCGTGGTTTAAAATCCTGCGTATTCAGGACTTCAATAATCGGGATTGCATATTACACCGGGTTTCACCCGGTGCTATTGTTGTGACGCCCTTTCAGGGCTTTGGAAGTTAACCAGACGACGATTAGCAAACTGATTTAAAGACAAGAGAAACCAAGCCGAGCGATTTTCTAATACGCTGATTGGATCCCTACGGGATAGATAAACAAAATGTTGAAATTATTATTCACTGTCCTTTGTAATGAATGGTTATCCAATGGCTGAGAACCCCAAAGCCATGCAAATCTCTAACAAAATTCCTGAAATTGGCGACATGACGTAAGAATGAAGAATTTTTCAATATTTACCGAATACTGAATGTCCTTACAAATGCCCTAGCCCGGATAGAAACGGTTACCCCACAGCAGGCAGTGGCCTTCGCAGCGGCGCGAGGAGTAAGAGTGGATAGCCGGAAACAGCTCCTGAAAAGTTTGAGGGTTGATAAGTTGGAGCGTATGTATGGGAGAAAAAGACAAAACAAAAAACTCCGGCTCAGGGGAGAATCGGAGTGTATATTTTTATTGAAGATTGCTGTTACAGGATTTTGGCAACTTCGTTACAAAGCCATTCCAGCAATTCGCGGTCTTCATCGGTAAACGGGTTGATGGTATGGGAATCGATATCGATCTGGCCGATGTTCTGCCCGTCCTTAAAGATCGGAACTACGATTTCCGCTTTGGTATCGATGGAGCAGCTCAGATAGTTGCTTTCTTCGTGTACATCCGGAACCACAAAGGTTTCGTTGGAAACGGCTACCTGTCCGCAAATCCCTTTTCCGTAAGGGATAATCGTATGATCGGTAGGTGCGCCCACGTAAGGCCCCAGCTTCAGTTCGTCTTTATCTCCGTTTTTAAAATAGAAACCCGTCCAATTGAAATAGGAAATTTCCTGATCCAACAAATGACATACTTTTTCAAGTTTTTCTTCGGTGTTATGTTTCGGACTTTCAAGAATGGAGGAAAGCCTTTTTTTTAATTCTGACATTGTACTATATTGTTTTAAGAGAATTGTTTAAGCGAAAGTTCTTCTTTGTAGCCGAACATCCCGCGTTCCTTTATCATTTCCGCAACCCCTTCCGGAAGCTGGGTTTCCCAGCCCTTGATGTTGCAGCCTATTTTCTTTAAAATATCTCTTGAATAAATTTCCAGGAACTCCGGATTGTAGTTGGTGATGTCCACAATACGTTCGTTGTGCTTGAAATATTTATAGAGCTCTTTTAAATTTTCTTCTACTTTTAAGGTATCGGAATTCAGCAGTTCATGTGTTTCAGGATCTTTGTAAGGATACAGGTATACCCTGAGCCCATTTCTGAAAAATTTACCGAAAGCTTCCAGTATTCCTCCTGATAGGTTCTTGTAATATTTCTCGTCGAATACCATCAGTAAGTTATTTACGCCCATCGCTACCCCGATATTTCCGCTGGTGTAAGAAGCAAAATAATCGATCAACCGGTAATATTCCGAATAATTGGAAATGATTACCGTATATCCCAATTTACCCAGGACATCTACCCGATCCAAGAAATCCCTTTCATCGATATCACCGTCTGCCCGGAGGTTGGAAATGGTGATTTCGATCAGCACTTCTGTAGTGTCGGGGCTGCAGGCGGAATCTTTCAGGAACATATCCATCCCGTTTTTCAGCATATCGATATTCACCTTGGTTACCGGACGGAAACTTCCCCGGACGGCAAAAATATTTTTCTTGTATAAAATGTCGGCAGGAAGCATGTTGTTCCCTTCAGAATTGAAGATCACGGCATCCGTCATCCCATGCTTTACCAGTTGCAAGGACATCAGCCGGTTGTCTACGTATTCAAAGGCCGGACCGCTGAAATCGATCATATCGATCTCCAGATTGTCCTTCGCTACTTCATCGTAAAGGGATTCTACCAGATTTCTCGGGTTATCATAATAATGGAATGCACCAAAGATCAGGTTAACCCCAAGATTTCCTAATGTTTCCTGTTGTAACGTCGCGTCATTTTCCTTGAATTTGACATGGATCACAATTTCGTTATAATCTTCGTTCTCTTTTACCTGAAAACGGATGCCCACCCAGCCGTGGCCTTTAACGGTTTTATCAAAATTAATGGTGGTTACGGTATTGGCATAAGAAAAAAACTTTCGGTTGGGATTGTTTTCCCTGGAAATCCGCTCTTCAATCAAAGCGACTTCATAACGAAGCATTTTCCGAAGACGGTTTTGGGTAACATACCTGTTTTTTACTTCTTTTCCGTAGATGGCATCACTAAAATCTTTGTCGTAAGCCGACATCGCCTTGGCAATTGTACCGGAAGCCCCTCCTGCTCTAAAAAAATGCCGAACAGTCTCCTGCCCTGCTCCAATTTCTGCGAAAGTACCATAAATAGTAGGATCTAGATTAATTGTTAATGCTTTTTGTTTAGGAGTTAGTTTCTGATACATTAGGACATTAAATTTTTCGTAAATTTACCAAAATTAAACCAACCTCAAAAGAAATGAAGTTGAAATTTTTAGGAACGGGAACATCCCAAGGCGTACCCGTGATCGGCTGCACCTGCGAGGTATGCACTTCAAAAAATCCGAAAGACAACCGTCTCAGATCTTCCGTGATGGTGACCACCGATGAAAACAGGAAAATCCTGATCGACTGCGGTCCCGATTTCCGGCAGCAGATGCTTACCCAAAAAGAAAACCACATCGATGCTGCGTTGCTTACCCATGAACATAACGACCATGTGATCGGTCTTGATGATATGCGTCCGTTGATTTTCAAGACGGGAAAGGATATGCCGTTGTACTGCTATTCGAGAGTCGGGAACGAAGTAAAAAAACGTTTTCCTTACGCCTTTGCCGACGAAAAATATCCCGGCGCTCCCGCTTTTGAGCTGCACGAAATCGAAAATAAGCCTTTCACGGTGTTAGATACGGAAATCACCCCTGTTGAAGTGATTCATTTTAAAATTACGGCTTTCGGTTACCGGTTTAAGGATCTGGCTTACATTACCGATGCCGGTTTTATTTCAGATACGGAAAAAGAAAAATTACAGGATCTGGATACCCTTATCATCAATTGCATCCGGAAATTTGATCCGCATCCGGCGCATTTTATCCTCCCGGACGCCATTCATCTGTTTGAAGAACTGAAACCAAAAAAAATGTTTCTGACCCACCTTAGCCACCATTTCGGGCTGCATGATGTTGAAGAAAAACAACTTCCGGCCGGAATGCACCTGGCCTACGACGGTCTGGAGATAAATTTTTAAAAAATCCTTTTAAAAAGCTTTGGAGTATTAAGAAAAGTTTCTATATTTGCACACCGATTCAAAAGAAGGTAACACTTGCCCAGGTGGCGGAATTGGTAGACGCGCTGGTCTCAAACACCAGTTCTTAGGAGTACCGGTTCGATCCCGGTCCTGGGTACAAAAAATCCTCTGAAACTACGGTTATCAGAGGATTTTTATTTTAAAGGGTGGTCGAAAGGGTGGCTACTTTTTTTGGATCGCGCAAAAATTTGGCGAATAGGCAAAAAGGGTATATATTCAAAAGATGTGCAAAATATGGCTTTCTGCCTACTCACAATTCGTTAGGGAATCTGACACCAAATGAATACATCAATAACAATCAGAAAAAACAACTTTCTCTACTTTAGAATGTTCTATATATTGGGGGTAGGTCAATTCATTAAACATTTCTCACATTAATTTTTTTGAGGATGAACATTTTCAAAATCTTCTCCTGCAAATATTATTAGTCTTTCACCTGTTTTTTGTTTATTATTCTTGGATTCTCATTTTTATAAACTTTCAGCTAACGTTAGATTTACGAATTGTATCAGTATTAGAACATTTTACAATTTACTTTTCTATATATGTTACACAAAAATATATTCTTAGCACTTAATCTATTTGTGTATCTTATTATGTTACAATATTTTGAAATATAGAATATCATCCACTAATTATTTAACTTTCTGTTTTCAAGATTCTTCAGATGGTATGATGCAAATCCTGAAAATGCAACCAAACCGCTGAGAATCCCGACACTTACAAACAGCCCGCGTAATCCAAGCCACTCCCCCAGAGGGTTGGCCATCATCAATCCGACCGGTGCGGCCAAAGCCATTATCATATTTAAGAGCGATAATACCCTTCCCTGGATCCGGTTCGGAATAATGATCTGCAGCAATGCAGTTAAGGGAGCGTTGGCGAAAATGAAGGTAAAAGAGCTGATCATCCACCAGAAGGCCGCGGCCCAGAAGAGATTGGCAGGCATCAGGGCAGTAAGGCTGACGGCAAAACAGGACAATCCCAACCCGGTAAGGATCCAGGTCATTTTTCGTTTGGGCGAAATGATTGTTACTAAAATACCTCCGGCCACCATTCCTGCACCGGCAAGACCTTCCATCAGCCCTACTTCTTCCACGCCGCCCTTGAAATGTTCTTTTACCAGAAGCGGCACAAAGGTAAACGTAGGCATAATTACCAGCACAATGCCGCCTAACAGCAGGAAAAGCCTTTTCAATCCGTGGTCTTTCCAGACCAGGGCAATCCCTTCGCCAAGTTCGGAGATGATTTCCCTGAAAAACGACGCCTTAGTTTTTTCTTTCCTGAACTGCGGAATTGTAAAAAAGAAGAGCGGTACAATGCCCAGCAGGGCTGTAAAAACATCAATGCTTACTGCCCAGCCCAAAGGCATGGCAGTAAGAGCAAGGGCTCCAAGCGGGGCACCGGCGACAAGGGTCGCTCCCATCAGGATCTGGTTCAGGCCTGCAGCCCGCGGAAGAAAATCTTCGGGGACCAGCATGGCGCTACTCGCCTCTACGGCCGGAGACTGAAAAGCCTGCATGGCACCGCGGATGCCCATCATCAGGTAAATATGCCAGAGTTCAACATCATTTGTTAGAAAGAGGATGACCAGAACAGCCACACAAGCTGCGCTGATGATATCAGCAAGGATCATAATCATTTTCCGGCTGTAACGGTCTGCCATCACCCCTCCCACCGGGCTCAGCAATGCTTGTGGAAGAAGGGCAACCATTCCCGCAAAAGCAAGTTTACTAACGCTTCCGGTCGTATCGGCAATCCACCACATCAGGACAAACTGAGTGAGTGCAGAGCCGATGATGGAAAGGGCCTGTCCCGAAAAAATAAACCAGTAGCGTTTCTGCCATTTGGTTCCGGGCAATATTGTTTCAGTAAGCGGACTTTCTTCAGGCAGCTTATCAGGTTTTGTTTTCATAAAAAAATTACTTTTTAGAACAGACTGGTTATCTATCCAGCCACAATTTAAACTGTGGAATTCTGATGCGGCTCACCATCACTTCTGCCTGACGGTCCCTTTTCAGGACGACTTTCAGTTTATCATTAAAATATTTGTGGATGCTGTCAATGCTGTTGATATGCAGGATATACTGGCGGTTCGCCCGGAAGAAATACTGTGTATCAAGCTGCTCTTCTAGCTCCTCCAAGGTATATGGAACGGCTATTGAAGTTTCGTCCAGCAGGTGGAAGTAAACATTTTTATTTTCCAGACAGATATAATCGATCTCTTCCACCGGAATCACCTTGTAGGTTTCCCGGTAATGCAGCAGGAAACGGCTTTTATAGGTTTTCTCCCTGGTTCGGAACATCTCCATGATAGCACCGATTTCCTCTGTGGAAATTTTCGGCTGGACCCGTTTAACCTTTTCCAGTGCTTCTTTCAGTTCATCCTTTTCGATAGGTTTAAGCAGATATGCGGCACCATAGACCTTAAAAGCCTGTAAAGCATACTCATCATAAGCGGTAGTAAAAATAACGGGCGAAGCAACTTTTACCCGGTTAAAAATTTCAAAAGACAATCCGTCCGCCAGCCGGATATCCATAAAAATGACATCAGGTGCCGGGTTTGCTTCCAGCCATTCCACACTTTCCTGTACGGAAGGAAGTATTTCCAGCAGTTGGGCTGCAGGATCCGTTTTCTGTACCAGACTTTTCAATAGTCCTGCGTTATGGGCTTCGTCCTCTATAATTAAATAATTCATTGTTCCGTTTTTTAAATGTTCAAGAGCGGCAGTGTAACTTCAAAAGAAGTACGGGTTTCTGTGATTTCCGGCATTTTACCTTCCAGCAGCTGGTACCGCTCTTTGATATTCTTCAGCCCCATACCCGTACTTTTATAATCGATATTGATGCGCTGAAGATTATTTTTAACGACAATTGTACCGCTATCATCACTTACAATCGATAAATACAGCGGTTTTTTCAGAGTAGACATATTGTGTTTGATAGCGTTTTCAAGCAGCAGCTGCAATGTAACGGGCGGAATACCTTTCCTTCTGTCTGCTTCCTGCACATCAACAGTCAGATGGATGGTTTCACCGTGCCGGATTTTAATGAGGTGGAAATAGGTTTCCACGAACCTCAGTTCCGCATCCAGGGAGACAATGTCTTTTTTACCCGTAGTGAGGATGTACCGGTACACTTTAGAAAGGCTGGACAAAAATTCCTGTGCCGCTTCTTTATTGATCTCGATGAGCTGGGTCAGGATGCTGAAGTTGTTGAACAGAAAATGAGGATCCAGCTGCAGCTTTAAGACTTCCAGTTCGGCTTGCAATGCATTTTCCCTGAGCTGGTGCGACAGGATTTCCAGCTTATTGGTTTCGGTAACTTCCGATTTCCATTTTTCGAAAAAGAAAAAGGAATTGTAGAAACTGTTGACAAAAGCAGCAACTACGATATTTACCACGAGATAATTCCGTACATCGACCTCCACCTCTCCGTTTCCGTCAGCAGATTCCGGCCACAGCTGTTCGTAAAATACATTTTCCAGATACAGCAGCAGGAACATGCAGACAATGACCACACCGGTGGTCAGGACAAAATGAACCAGAATATTGTCTTTCAACCTGTTTTTCCTGTTCACCCAACCGGACAGCAGCCTGATAATCCCGAAAATAACGGCATACATGGCAATGCCTCCGGCAATGGTGATCCAGATTTCTGTCCAGCGGGCTTCCGTATAAAAATCCCACCATTTGCTTTGTGGGTTCAGCAGGTACTGGATCAGATTTGCCAAAGCCACTGAAACCGGCACGCCGCTCCACTGGAAAATGGTTTTCCACATCGATCCTGACTGGTTTTTCAAATTGCTGCTCATCTAATTTCCGCCTAAAGATTTATACAAAGCAAGATAAGTATTTATTTCATTCTGCCGGGCAGCCGTGTATGCCAGTTCCGCCTGGAAAGCACTTTGCTGCACCGTCAATACCTCCAGGTAATTCGCTTCGCCATATTTATACAGCAGCTGTGCATCAGAAATGGCTTTATCCATTGCTTTTTTACGGTTGTTCACTTCGTCCAGCTGTTCTTTTACCCGGATGATGTTGCTCATGGCGGTACTCACTTCTTCTACGGCCATCAATACCGATTTCCGGAACGTATGTACCGCTGCTTCCCGCTGATGGACTGCCTGTTCGTAACCCGAACGGATGCTTCTCCGGTTAAACAGCGGCTGTGCGAGCCCGGCCGCTGCAGTCCCGAACAGGGATTCCGGAATAGAAAACCAGTTGGCCAGGTTGGTGGCATTGGATCCACCCTGCGCGGTAATCTTCAGGCTCGGATAAAATTCAGTCTTGGCGATACCTACCCTTGCGGAAGCGGCCTGCAGCAACAACTCCTGTTGTTTTACATCAGGGCGGTTGGCCAGGAGATCTACCGGAACACCGGCTTCAATTTCTGTGATAAACGCATGATTGCCAAATTGCCCCGACCGTTTTACAGCATCAGGATAATTCCCGGCAAGCGTCTGCAAGGCATTTTCCTGGGCTCTGATACTTCCTTTGATCTCCGGAATTAGGGCACGGGTCTCCGCCAATTGAGCTTCGGCCTGTTTAATGGCCAATGCCGTTACATCCCCTACCGAATATTGGGTTTGCAGTAGGGTAACGGTTTCCTGCATATTTTTTTCAACCTGCTGCGTGATGCTGAGCTGTTGATCAAGGCTTAACAAATTATAATAAGCCTGGGCCGTCTGTGCCACCAGCTGCACCCTTAGCGCCCTCCTGTTTTCAGCCCTACTGAGGTAATTCGCGAGTGATTCTTCGCGCTGCTTTTTCAGCTTGCCCCAAAAATCAACATCCCAGGAAACCACCGGTGCGAAATTGTACTCCTGGAAGGTTACGCCGCCGCCGAAAGAAGCCTGCATGCTGTTTTTAGACAGGCGCTGTAATCCCGTATTCACCTGAAGGCTGATATCGGGAAGGTAATTCAGCTTTACGCTTTTCAATTGGGCTTCCGAAGCCAGAATTTCCTCTGAAGCAATCAACAAATCCGGATTTTTAGCCATTACTTGGTCAAGTAGGGTAAGCAGTTCCCTATCCTTGAAAAAATCACGGTAAGCCGGAATTTCAGATGTTTTCATATTGTCCGGAGCATCCCTGAATTTTGCCGGAAGATTAAGCTCGGGCCTCTGATAATCCCGGGTCACTTTGCAGGACTGCAATACCCCGCAAAAAGTAATGGTTATTAAACTATATCGGGTGAGTCGTTTCATCTTTCTGATTTTTATTGATTGATACCTTATTCTGCAGCCACTGGAACACCATATATAGCACCGGGATAATCATGACGCCCAGGATCACGCCGCTCAACATTCCTCCAGCAGCACTGATGCTGATGGACTTGTTCCCCATCGCCGTTCCGCCTTTGGCAAACATCAGCGGGATCAGCCCGGCGATAAAGGCAAAGGAAGTCATCAGGATCGGGCGCAGACGCATTTTTCCTCCCGCAATCCCTGCTTCAAATACAGACAGGCCTGCTCTGTGCTGCTGAACGGCAAATTCCACGATCAGGATGGCATTTTTAGCTAAAAGTCCCACGAGCATAATGAGCGCGATCTGGACATAAATATTGTTATCGATACCTGCTAATCCCGTAGCGATAAAAACGCCTAAAATTCCTGTCGGCAATGACAGCATCACCGCCAACGGCAGCAGGTAACTTTCATACTGCGCGGCGAGCAGAAAGTAGACAAACAGGATACTCAGTCCGAAAATAAAGATCATCTGCGAACCGGAATTCCGTTCCTGTAAACTCAAACCTCCATATTCATAGCTGTAGCCTTTCGGAAGTTCTTTTTTGAGTACTTCATCAATCACACTCATCACCTTTCCGGTACTTGCTCCTCCGGCAGCATTCGTATTCACCGAGATGCTGTTGTAGAGATTATACCGGCTGATTACCTGCGGGCCGTAGACTTTTTTCAGGCTGACCAGCGTAGAGATCGGAACCATCTTATTTTCGCGGTTGCGGATCATCATATTGTCCAGCGAAGTTTCGTTTTTCCTGAATTCTGCCTCAGAACGTACATTCACGCGGTATAATCTCCCGAACCGGATAAAATCAGTGGTTTGGGAACCGGTAAGGTACAGCTGCATCACATCCATAATTTCTTTCGGCGTAAGCCCCAGCTGCTGGGCCTTGTCTTCATCCAGTACCACTTCATACTGAGGGTAATCGCTCCGGAAACTGATAAATGCAGTCCCAATCTCCGGCTTTTTGCTTAACGCATCAATTACTTTTTTGCTGACCTTTTCGAAATCGGCAATGCTTCCCGAAGCCCGGTCCTGAAGCACAAACTCCACCCCGCCGGCATTTCCGAATCCTTCCACTGCCGGGTTCCTGAAAATCATAAATTCCCCTCTAATTTTACCTTTCACGGCAGACTGTATTTTTTCCATTACCTCATTCATGTCCGATACTGCTCCCCTGTCTTTTGGATTTTTCAAAGTAATAAATCCCATTGCGGAATTGGGTGAAGCCGCTGAGCTGAACAGGTTAAAGCCGGAAACGGTACTGATGCTTTTCACTTCGGGCATGCTGCGGACAATCCTGGTAGCTTTTTCCATTTCCTTTGTAATGTATTGCAGATTGGCACCGGCCTGAAGGTTGACGACAAAAGTCAGGTTGTTATCATCTTCTTCCGGTACAAAACCTTTTTGGGCATTGCTCATCAGGAAGAAGGTACCGAAAGCAATCAGGGCCAGAGCACCCAAAGCAATAATCATCCTTTTACCAAGGAAACGGATCGCTCCTACATATTTATCCGTCAGCCGTTCGAAGCTTGTATTAAAAGCACTGGCAAACCTTTGGGTAAACTTTTGAGGCTCCCCTTTATCTTGCGCATGTTTATTTTTTAGCAATAAAGCACACAAGGCCGGACTTAAAGTCAGGGCATTGACGGCCGAGATCAGAATGGCAATGGCCAGCGTGTAGGAAAACTGCTTGTAGAAAACACCGGCCGGGCCTTCCATAAATCCTACGGGAAGGAATACGGCCGACATCACCAGAGTAATCGAAATAATAGCCCCGCTGATCTCGCTCATGGCTGAAGCGGTGGCAGTCCTTGCATTTTCACCCGTCTCTTCCATTTTCGCGTGGATGGCTTCCACCACCACAATGGCATCATCCACCACAATTCCGATAGCCAGCACCAACGCAAACAGGGTCAGCACATTCACCGAAAAGCCTATGAGGTACATGAAGAAAAAAGTACCGATGATGGATACGGGAACGGCAATAGCGGGAATGATAGTCGACCGGAAATCCTGCAGGAAAACCAGCACGACAATGAATACCAGGATAAAGGCCTCGATCAGGGTGGATTTCATCTGTGAGATGGACGCATCCAGACGGTCTTTCGTGTTCTGGATGATCTCAAACTTAATGCCGTCCGGCACCTGCGACTGAAACTTTTTCAATGATTCCTGTACTTTGATGGCAATCTCATTGGCGTTGGAACCGCTGGCCTGGATCACGGAAAAAACTACCGAAGGTTTCCCGTCGGTAAACGTATCGCTGGAATAATTCGACAGCCCGAATTCAATCCTGGCTACATCCGTCAGCCGCAATACGGAGCCGTCTGTTTTGGAGCGTAGGATGATCTTTTCAAATTCTTCGGGTTTGTTCAGTTTTCCTTTGTACCGCAAGACGTACTGCAGCTGTGCATCCGATTCTTCTCCGAGGCTTCCCGGCGAAGATTCAAAGCTGTAATTCTGGATAGCCGTTTCCACATCGGAAGGCACCAGACCATACGCAGCCAATTTCGAGGGATTGATCCAGACGCGGACGGAATAGTCTTTGGCCCCGAATAAACTTACATTTCCCACTCCGGGAATCCTTTTCAGTTCGGGAACCAGGTTGATGTTGGCATAATTCTGAAGAAAGGCCTCGTCATAAAGTTCCGGTTTTTCACTGTTGATATTCACTACCATCAGGTTGCTGGTCTGCTGTTTGGTTGTGGTAAGCCCCAGACGGATGACTTCCGCCGGCAGTTGGGCATTCACCTGGGCGACGCGGTTCTGTACATTAACGGCCGCCTGGTCAGGATCCACCTCCTGCTTAAAGATGACGGTAACGGAAAAACTGCCGTCGTTGGAAGCCGTGGACGTCATGTACTGCATATTTTCCACCCCATTGATGGCCTGCTCCAGCGGCGTAACCACCGATCGGATCACGCTTTCAGCATTGGCACCGGGATAAACACCGGAAACAAAGACGGTAGGCGGAGCTATTTCGGGAAACTGCGTCATCGGGATGCGCTGCAGGCCTACAATACCCAGCAGCACCAGTATAATGGAGATTACCGTAGCCAGTACGGGTCTTCTGATAATTTTATTGAACATATCCGAAAAGTTTTATTGAACCGCTTTTGGAGTAATGACGGAATTTTCAGGAATGGAAGCCAGCTCGTTGGCCACGATCCGGTCGTCCGGAGCAAAGCCTGATTTCATAAGGTAGAAATTACCCGACCTTGTAAAATCTTTTAAGGCTTTCCGGGTCACTTTATTCTGACGGTTCAACAGTCCCACAAATATTTTGTCCTGTACTTCATAGGTAGCAAGCAAAGGAATCTTATAAACATTCTGCTGAATTGTTTTCAGCACGATTCGCCCGGTGTTACCGGTCCGGAGCAGGCCTTCCGGGTTTGGAAATGAAGCACGGAGCGATACGGAACCGGTGTTCTGATCGAACTGCCCGTCCATCATGTCGATTTTCCCGGCGTGGCTGTAGGGTTTGCCGTCTGCGAGCAGTAAAGTAATGTCCCGAAAGCCTTTCAGTTTTTCGATTAAGGTTTTTCCGGGGCGGGTGGCATTGATGTTCAGGATTTCCTTTTCGGGAAGCGAAAAGTAGACATAGATTTCACTTACCTGCGACAGGGTGGTTAAAGCCTGCGCATCATTAGGCCCTACCAACGCGCCGATCCGGTTGGGAATCCGGCCGATGTAACCGCTTACCGGCGCTTTGACGATAGAAAATCCCACATTGAGATCGGCCGAGGCAACAAGCGCCTGATGCTGTTTTACGGCAGCGAGCGCATTGTCATAATTGGTCTTGGCTTTCCGGTACTGGAAATCGGCCACGACTTTATTATCCGTCAGCACTTTGTATTTATCCAGTTCCAGTTTTGCAGATGCCAGCTGTGATTTTGCCATTTCCAAGGCCGCCAAGGCCGTATTTCTTTGCTCCCGGTATACATTGGCGTTGATCCTGAAAACAGGCTGTCCGGCTCTTACATAAGCTCCTTCATCCACATAAATTTTGTCGATATACCCGCTGATCTGCGGCCGCAGCTGTACATTGTCCTTACCCTGCAAGCTGGCAGGAAAGGTTTGCTCCACCACCGCTTCTTCCGGATGAAGGGTCATGATTTCCGCCTGAACAGGTTCTGCCTGCTCGGTCCTATCCTGATCTTTGCTTCCTCCGCAGCTCATTATGAATACCGCAAAGGCTGCCAAAAAACCTGTGTTGAGAATTTTAAGATATTTTTTTACATCCATTACGCTCTGTCTTGCTTTTTAAGGCAAAGCTACCGCTGCACTGCGAGCGTTAAAACCGTTTTGTAACCGAAATGTGGAAAATGGCGGGTGAAATGTAAGAATGAGGAACTGAACTTATGTAGTATTTAAATTATTTTATTTTTTAAATAATTACAACTGTCTCTTTTGTTAACTGTTTCGGATGAGATTACCAAGCTGTTGCCAACATACTATTTATCTACACTCATCCAAATTATGATAAACATTAATCATTATATCGTCAAATGATCTTATATTAGATGATGAAAAAATTAAATAGTGACCAATCAAGTTGCTACACTTTTTCAAATGTTTACTGTCCTCTTTTAAAATAAAATCAAAATTAAAAAAATTGAAACAACTTTACATATTATTATTTGTTTTGCTCGTTAATTCCTGTACAAAAAATGAATTTTCGGCTGAAAGCAACCTTCCTGGAGATGAAGATTTTCAAAAAGAAATACAGTCTGAATTAAACAGATATTTTTCGGAAGAACCTAATAAAACATTGAAAATAAATTGGCACCTGTTAAATAATAAACCATTAGAAAAAGAAAATTCATATCCGGAATATTTTGTGTGGGTAAAAATTTATGAAGATAAGAGACTTGTAAATCAGGGATTGACAAAGCTTTTGGTAAAAGATAAAAAATTTCATTCGATTTCATTTATGAATGATGAAAGACTTCGTCAAGTTCCCTATGATGCAGAAAGAGAGTTTACAACTGAAATCCTGGAAAAAATCAAAGATAAAATTTCAAATTCGGCAAAAAGCAAATAGGATTATCAAAGATGGAAAAATTCCTAATTAGAAAAAATAATTCTGGAAACTCTATAAGACTTACGGCAAAATAATCACTTACTGAGTAGTGTCTTTTTCAAATTTGTTGTAGCCCTCTATTTCGTCACCTTTGAACCAAATGTCTTTATCTCCTAATTTCCATTGTTTTGTCGAATCGTAGTTCCTCTCTTTGTAAATAGACATTTTTTGTCCATCATATATACTTAATCCTTTACCACATTCAAAACATATTACACCATTTTTATCTTCATAAATATTTCTTACCTGATTGTGACTTAACCCGTTTTCTGTTGTGAAATATTGAAACTTACCATTATGAAGCAAACACACGCCTTCTCTGTCGCTACCAAACCAAATGTTTCTTTTATTATCCTCTAAAAATGACCGAATGCTTGTTGTAAATTTCAACAACTTGCTGTTAGTTTTAACGTGAATTCGACTATAAATAACTGATTAACAC
>NZ_JBHGAQ010000029.1:0-35581 GCF_042610505.1 Chryseobacterium sp. sg2396
ATTGGCTAAGAAAATTTAACTCAAACAGCTTCTAACATTAAAATAAAAAAACTCCCCGATGCAATCGGAGAGTTTCACTAATATGGAACTTTACAAATGTTACTTTGTAAATAACATTTCTCTGTATTTCGTCATTGGCCAAAGTTCATCATCCACCATCATTTCAAGGTCGTCAGACGCTTCTCTGATTATATCAAATAAAGGCTTCACGCTGTTGCAGTACTCTTCTGCCTGCTTTTGGCTTTCCGTTACGGCTTTTGCCGCTTCTCTGGCTTTGATCAGATCCTCAACGCCTAATTTGATTTTCGATACGTTTTCAGAAATATGGGTAATCAGGCTCATTTGTTCTTTGGCTAAAGACTTGAACTCGTTCTCTCCGAAGATTTCTTTAAGACCTTTTACGTTCTCGATCAGTCTGTTCTGGTAATTTAAAGCGGAAGGAATAATGTGATTTCTTGCGATGTCGCTTAAAACCCTTGCTTCGATATCGATTACCGTAGAATATTTTTCTAATTTAATTTCGTTTCTCGCTTCAACTTCTCTGTGGGTAAAAATTCCCATTTCTTCGTAAAGTGCCAGGAATTTTTCGTCCATTTCCTGCTTCAATGCTTCAGGAGTGGTTTTCAGGTTATTTAAACCTCTTTTTTCAGCTTCTTTAGCCCAGTCTTCGGAATATCCATCCCCTTCAAACATGATGCTCTTGCACTGCTTGATGTATTCTCTTAATATATTGAAGATCGCTTCGTCTTTTTTCAGACCGGTTTCAATTAAAGCATCCACTTCTTTTTTGAAGTCGCTTAACTGTTTTGCGGCGATGGTATTCATTACCGTCATGGATTCTGCACAGTTTGCAGAAGAACCTACGGCTCTGATCTCGAATTTGTTTCCTGTGAATGCAAACGGAGAAGTTCTGTTTCTATCGGTATTATCCAATAGGATTTCAGGAATTTTTCCTACGACATTTAATTTTAATTCTGTTTTTTCTTCAGGAGAAAGTTTTCCGCTGGTTACTTTTTCAAGCTCTTCCAGTACGCTGAACAGCTGGCTTCCGATAAATACGGAAATAATAGCCGGCGGTGCTTCGTTTGCTCCTAATCGGTGGTCGTTGCTTGCAGAAGCGATACTTGCCCTTAAAAGATCCGCATATTCATGAACGGCCTTGATGGTATTTACAAAGAAGGTTAAGAACTGTAAGTTTTTCTTAGGATTTTTTCCAGGACTTAAAAGGTTTTCCCCTGTATCGGTTGCCAAAGACCAGTTGTTGTGTTTTCCGCTTCCGTTTACCCCTGCGAATGGCTTTTCGTGGAATAAAATATGGAAATGATGTCTGTGAGCAATTCTTGCCATAACGTCCATCAACAAAGAATTGTGGTCAACAGCAACGTTTACTTCTTCAAACATCGGAGCCAACTCGAATTGGTTTGGAGCTACCTCGTTGTGTCTCGTTGTAACCGGAATTCCCAATTTCATACATTCGATTTCCAGTTCCTTCATGAAGTTCATCACCCTTGTAGGAATAGAACCGAAATAGTGGTCATCCAACTGCTGTCCTTTTGCAGGAGAGTGTCCTAACAAAGTTTTCCCTGTTAATACAAGGTCTGGACGAGACTGATATAATGCAGAATCTACTAAGAAATATTCCTGCTCCCAACCTAAAGTAGGCGTTACTTTGGTTACGTTCTTATCGAAATACTGCATCACATTGGTCGCGGCCTCGTCTACGGCATTCAATGCTCTTAAAAGTGGTGCTTTATAATCTAACGTTTCCCCTGTGTAAGAAATAAAAATCGAAGGGATACATAAAGTCGTTCCCATAATGAACGCCGGTGATGTAGGATCCCACGCCGTATAACCTCTCGCTTCAAAAGTGTTTCTGATCCCTCCGTTCGGAAAAGAAGATGCATCCGGTTCCTGTTGGATCAATAAATTTCCGCTGAATCTTTCGATGGCTCTTCCTCCTTCAATCGGGGTAAAGAATGAATCATGCTTTTCTGCAGTAGATCCTGTTA
Source organism: Chryseobacterium sp. sg2396 (assembly GCF_042610505.1). NCBI lineage: Bacteria > Pseudomonadati > Bacteroidota > Flavobacteriia > Flavobacteriales > Weeksellaceae > Chryseobacterium > Chryseobacterium sp. sg2396. The sequence continues at coordinate 2,010 of NZ_JBHGAQ010000029.1, forward strand.
ATGGCTGAAACCAGTGAGTATAATGAGTTACTCCTTTGCTCATAGCCCAGTCTTTCATTGCTACGGCAACCTGATCTGCAATGTGTCTCTGGATTTTGCTCCCTTTTTTTACCGCATCCATAATAGACTGGAATGCTTCTTTCGTTAAATATTCTCTCATCGTTTCTTCTGAGAAAACATTCTGGCAGAATAATTCTGACAATTTTACAGGAACTTCAACGGAATTATCTCTTCTAAAGTCCTTGAATGGTAAAGTTTCTAACGCTTTGAATCTTAAAGTTGACATATTAGGTTTGATTTTTACGGGGCAAATTTACGAAAAAAATAAATCGAAAACATTTTTACCCCAAAAAATTAAGGGGTGTTTTTGTTTTTTAATAAAATTTTAAATTTTAGTTACGTTTTAGCAGGGGTTGTGAATTACAATGTGATCATGATTGCTTACATGGAATGTATTTCGATGATATTTAATTATTTTCTATTATAAAAAAATAACCATGGATTTTTATGGCAATGGTACTTCACGATGTGCAAACAAGATCATTTAACAGCGGAGGCTTTATTGATGCTGATACAAGAAGCTGTCATCATCCGGCTTCCTTTTTCCAGCATTAGGCCTGACTTGTGTTTCGGGTTTACGTTATAGATTTAAAAAGTAACAGCCTTTATCCCTATCTTCAATATTAAGAAAATTTATTCCTGAAATTTTAAAAGCAACTGTCGGAAAATGCTAATTTTAAAAAGGAAAAGATAATAGAATGCATAAGGAATTTTAGTAAAAAACTGGTTTACAGGATAATGAGTGTATTAAAAATATTTTTCGTAACTTAGCAGACTTTTTATAAAAATTTTTAAATATATGACAAATTCTAGAGCAAGAGAAACCACCGAGGCCATTGAAAGACTATACATATCTATGAGACATTTGTTTTATAGAGGTTTTTTTAAGCCAGGCGGAGTTTCGGGAGAAAGCATTAGAAGTTTGTTAAAGACGATCAATCCGGAAATTTACGGTACCATGAGTATTCCAAGCAAATTGGAGCTTGATGGTTTGATGTATGTTTTAGACAGACTTCCAGAAGGTATTGAAGAATGCGCTTTCATTCATCTTACATCAGATGAAGGTTTTGATAAAGGAAGTTTTGAACCGATCGTTCCTAAAAAGAGAAGAAGAAACTGTTACAGGATCGATGAACACCAGATGAATATCGAAGTGCTGCTGGGACGTTCGGAAATTTATGATATCCTTACTCACCTTACCTTTCTGTTTATTGAAGCTGACAAGGTCCGGGATCTGGCCTTTATTCAGGATGAAAACTGGAAACCGACCCGTGCTTTTAAAATCATCGAAGAAGTGGTAAAAGGCGAAAAGAAATTCAGCCGGAAAGAAAAAGAAGTAGCGTTGATTCATCTTTCTTCTTTAATAGGGAGAACTTTTGAAGAAACACTAAACGCCTATAATACTTTTGGGGATGACGATAATCCTGACCGCTTATTCAAAATCATCTATAATCTCGCAAAAGTAAGCCTCGAGGATGCCAAGCAGACAAGAGAGCGGGAAATTCATTTCAGTGCGATATTGAAGGAAAGGGTAGGACATCACTATTTTGGTGAAAAGTGGGCAAATAAAGTGAAAGAAGTTCTATTTGAAAATAATCTTCACATGAGGCCGCTTCACATTATTTCTGCCAATATGCATTCTGTTAAAAATATGCTGTATGCAAATGATGCCTTAAAGAAAAAAGATACAAAGGAAGTAGATTATAAGCTTTACGGTGAGATTTCTGATAAAAAAGAGCTTCGCGACAAAGTTTCCAAATACGCCCTTGATGAAGGATTGATTTATATAAATGATAAGAGCGGAAGCAATATCGATGTTCAGATTATCGATCTTAAAAAGACAAATCTTAAAAATACACCTTTTGCAGCAGCAAAATATTCAGGGGATGATGTCATTATGGTTTTTGATTATGCTTTTGGCGAACAGGCTTATGAGGTAATGGACGAATTGTTGAGGCCTTACGAACATAAAGGAGAGGTGTATATGATGAAAGTAAAATCTGTCTCCATTATGGGTAAAGCAGGTATTCTTGCCGGTGGAAAAGGAGATATTATGATCCCGACCGCCCATATTTTTGAGGGAACAGCAGATAATTATCCTTTTGAAAATGCTTTGAAGCTGGAAGATTTTAAAGATGATGAACTCCAGGCTTTTGAAGGACCGATGATTACCGTACTGGGAACCTCGCTTCAGAACAGGGATATTCTTTCCTATTTCATGAATACTTCTTGGAAAGCAATCGGCCTTGAAATGGAAGGGGCTCATTACCAGAAAGCGATCCAGGTAGCTTCTAAAATAAGACATCATATTACGCCGGATCTGTTTGTGATGTATGCGTATTACGCGTCGGATAATCCACTGGAGACAGGAAGTACGCTTTCTTCAGGAGGCCTCGGGTTAACGGGGGTTAAGCCAACCTATCTTATTACTTTAAGAATCCTGGAAAAGATTTTACAAAGCGGAAAGAATGAACTTTTTGACTAATGTACATTCTTAGTTAATTTAAAATATAATCCTTCAGATTTAACCTCTGGAGGATTTTTATTTTTGAATAGAACAACCAGGGTTTCACGGATGTTTGCTTTTAAGTTCTCAAAAAAATGAACATCCACAAAAAATAACCCTGGTCTGTAGGAGTAAAAAATAATTATCTTTAAAAAAATAAATAAATGAGTACCGTATTACAATTAGCCAAAAGATTTCGGGAAGTATTGCTGGATGGTCTGTGGATTGCCAACACCAATTTTAAAGATCAACTTAAAGACATAACCTGGGAGCAGGCAGTAACACAAATCGGTTCGCTGAATACCATTGCCATGCTGACTTTTCACATCGATTATTACATTGCCGGATTGATCAATGTTTTTGAGGGCGGAGGTTTAGAAATCAGAGACCAATACAGTTTCGATCTCCCTCCGGTTGAATCGCAGGAACAATGGGAAGTATTATTGAATAAACTTTTGAGTGATGCTGAAAGGTTTGCTGTTTTACTGGAACAGATGCCCGATGCTAAAATGAATGAACCTTTTGTGGATGAAAAGTACGGCAGCTATCTAAGAAATATTGATGGAATGATTGAACATTGTTATTATCACTTAGGGCAGATCACCTTGATCAGGAAACTTTTGAACTAAAACACAAATTGTACGAATATCTTCACGAATGACACGAATTTTATTTGTGATTAAATAGTGCAAAGATTTGTGGTATTCGTGATTGAATATCTCCCGCAGATCAGACAAACTGACCAGGCGTTTGCGTAAAAATCTGCGTCATCTGCAAAATCAGCGAGAGAATTTAAGCGAATCCAAAACCTCATCATATCTCTTCTTTTGAGGTTTTTATTTTAAATACTTACCTTTAGAAAAATAAAATTTTAAATGAAAAAATCGGTTGCAATCCTGTTTGCGTTTATCATTTCTCAGTTTCATGCCCAGCAGGGGCCTTATTACCAGCAGAGTGCGAAATACAAGATGGATATTGATGTCAATGCTGAAAAATTTACCTATGAAGGAAAACAGACGTTAGATTATAAAAACAATTCACCGGACGAATTGAATGTAGTGTATTTCCACTTGTATTGGAATGCTTTTAAACCAGGTTCAATGATGGACCAACGCGTAGCATCACAGGGAAAAAACGGAGATTCCAGATTGCAGAAAGACGGAATATCAAGATTGGCTTCGATTCCTAAAGATCAGGAAGGTGCACAGAATATCCACTGGATCAGGCAAAACGGCAAGACGCTGAAATTTGAAGTTCAGGAAACGGTGATGAAAGTTTATCTGGCGGAACCGATTAAACCGAATGCATCCACCACTTTTACTCTTGAATGGGATGCTGTTATTCCACAGCAAATCAGAAGAAGCGGAAGAAACAACCGGGAAGGCGTCGACATGACGATGACCCAATGGTATCCGAAGATCGCAGAATACGACTATGACGGATGGGCAACCTTCGATTATATCGGGCGGGAGTTTCATGCCCCGTTCTCGGATTTTGATGTAACCATTAAAATTAACAAGGACTATGTAATCGGAGCAGGCGGAATTCTTGAAAACCCTATGGAAATAAAAGGTTATGATGCCAATGCCAAAATAAAAGCCGATAAAAACAAAGCAACCTGGAAATGGACGGCTAAAAATATCCTGGATTTTGCCTGGGCAGCCGATAAGGATTATATTGTAAAAAGTTTCGATGTTCCGGAGGGACCGAAAGTATTCCTGGTGTACCAGAATAATGACAAAACCAAAGTCTGGGAAGAAGCGCAGCCCTATATCACAAAGTATTATCAGCTGATGAATGCCCATTTCGGAAAATATGTATATCCTACATATTCTTTTATCCAGGGTGGCGATGGTGGAATGGAATACGGAATGTGTACCATGATTTTAGGGGAAGCTAAAAATATCGAAGGACTGATGGGTCTGATGGCTCATGAAGGGGCCCACTCGTGGTATCAGCAGATGCTGGCAACCAACGAGCCGATGCGCCCTTGGATGGATGAAGGGTTTACCAGCTATGCGGAAGGTTATGTGATGAATCAATTGTTTCCGCCGGCTCAAAAACTTCCGAATCCGTTCTTCAATTCGATCAATGCTTACCGGAATTTCGTAAAAAAAGGAATTGAAGAACCTGCGGTTTGGCTGGGCGATCACCACGACAACGGAACTTCTTATACCTACGCATCGTATGTAAAAGGAGAGTTGTACCTGGTAGAATTGGGATATATCATGGGTGAGCAGAATCTTGCCGAAACCCTGAAGCAGTATTATGACCAATGGGCGTTGAAGCATCCTTCTGACCGGGATTTTCTGCATATTGCCCAAAAAGTTTCGGGAATGGACCTGAAATGGTTCCAGAATTACTGGATCAATACCACCAAAACCATCGATTACGGAATCAAAGATATAAAGTATGATGCCAAATCCACGACCATCACTTTGATAAATAACGGACAGGTTCCGATGCCGATCGATTTCAGCATCATGACCTCCGATAAAAAGATCGTGAATTACCAGATCCCGATGAACATGACGCATACCTGGAAAACGAAAGATGCTTATGGCGAGTTCAAAACAATGCCTTACTGGCCATGGACTCAAAAGGAATATACAATTACCGTTCCTTACACAAAATCCCAATTGTCTATGGTAGGAATCGATATCAGCCAGAGGCTTGCAGATGTAAACCCGGATGATAATTTCATTGAGGTGAAATAGTTTTACAAATAGCTAAAAAATAATCCCTGGAACATTGCTCCGGGGATTATTTTTTTTATACAATTTTGTGTTAAAGCCTATTTAATTTCAAACTGCTTTACCATCCAATGATTGGCGTGGTTTTTCAGAAGGTCATTTTTGATAGTTTCATCATGGGTATTTAGATAAACATATACTTTCAAAGGAACAGAATCAGGATATTCTTTCAGTCCTTGCAGGGCAATGGCTTTTGCTTCTTCTTTCCTGTTTCCGCTTTCTAGGGCTTCATAGTTGTAAATGTATATAAGGGCAGGAACTTTTCCGTAAACACTTTGGATTTCGTCTTCCAGCAGCTTTAGGGTTGCCATCTGAAATTCGGGATTCGGTTTTTTTCCAGCGGCTTCGGTCTGGCTGATATGTTGCTGATACATCAAAAAAAGCATCAGGATATGAAGGTTCTTTGTTTCCGGGTTTGCGGCCAGCCCCTGGATTTTTTCTATCGTTTCAGGAGACATTTCATCATTTTCAGCTTGTAGTGTTTTTATATAAAACCCGTCGAGAATGTTGTATATGGTTTTATCGGTTCCGTCAATCTTCGATTCTTTTTTAATTTTTTCAAATACTTCTTTTGCGGCGGCGGCTGTCTGAGCAGGGATATTCAGTCCGGTAAAAAATAAAAAAAGAAGAAACAGCTTTTTCATAAGCGCGATTTGAAATGATTTTTAATTTTTAAATATAATTAATTGTTTTTACATACGGCAAAAAAGTAATTTATAAGATGAGAAGGCTGGTTTTATTAAAATCATTAATTTTAACGCTTTAAAATGAACACAAGATTTCGGTCTTTTTTAAAATAGATGCATGAATTCAATTGTAATAAACATAGGCAACAGTAATATCCGGTTTGGGCTTTTTAATGACGATAACTGCGATATTTCCTGGGTAATCAATACCAAACCGTACAGAACGCCTGATGAATTGTATGTTCAGATGTCGATGCTATATCAGACGTATAAAATCGAACCGAAGGAAATTCATAAAGTGATCATAGGTTCTGTAGTTCCCCCGCTTACCAAAGTAATGAACGCTGCGATTAAAAAGATCCATGATCTCGATCCTGTGATTGTCGACAGGACTACGCCCTCCGGAGTTGTGGCAAAATCTAAGCAGATGGGAACGGATATCTATGCAAATCTCGTAGCTGCACATAATATGTATCCGGACCGGAAAAAAATCGTGCTGGATTTCGGAACGGCACTTACGGCAAGCTGTGTTGCAGAAAATGGGGAAACATTAGGCGTCATTATCGCTCCGGGAATCGTTACGGCTTTAAATTCCCTGATCAGCCAGACTGCACAGCTTCCAAGTATAGAACTGGTAAAACCAAAAACCGTATTGGGCCTGGATACCGTTACCTGTATGCAAAGCGGAATGGTATATGGATTTTTGGGAATGGTAGAAGGGTTTATCGACCGAATTAACGATGAAGTAGGCGGCGATTGCTTTGTTGTAGCGACAGGTGGGGTTTCCCATGTTTATAAGCCGCTTACCGATAAGATTCATGTGATGGACCGGCTTCATACGCTGAAAGGATTGTACTTTTTGGGGAAAGATAAATAAAGAAGTCTCAAAAAGAGGCTGTTTTGTTCATCAAACTATCTTTTGGATCTGAAGAACTCCTTAACCATCGAGGAGCATTCATTTTCCATAACCCCTATAACGATCTCTGTTTTTGGATGAAGGCTGAGGTGCTTATTAATAAAACCGCGCTGTTCGTCTCTTGCTCCGATCACCACTTTTGAAATCTGCGACCAGGAAAGTGCTCCGGAACACATGACGCAAGGCTCTAACGTCACATACATCGTGCAGTCCTTCAGGTACTTTCCGCCCAAAAAATTGGCGGCCGAAGTAATGGCCTGCATTTCGGCATGTGCGGTAACATCATTTAATGTTTCCGTAAGATTATGGGCTCTTGCAATGATGCGGTTGTGGGAAACGATAATGCAGCCGATAGGAACTTCGTCTTTTTCAAGGGCTAACTCTGCTTCGTGAAAAGCCATTTTCATAAAATATTCGTCGGTAAACATCGTAATTATTCAATATTCATGGTTAGAGGAAGCCTGAAACGGTATCTCACGGGATTGCCATTTACGATGGCCGGAGAAAACTTTTGTGAAACGGAATATACTGCGATTTCTGCCTGCCTGTTAAAAGTATAATTGTCGCCTTCCGCTTTTACGTTGCTGATGCGGCCGTCTGTTTCCACAATAAAACCCACATTGGCTTTTATAGTTTTGATGTCAGAATATATGCCGCCCAGATAAAAGAGGTCTGCCACTTCCTTCCGGAGTTCATTAATTCCGCCGGGATAGTCGGCTGCTTTATCAATAACGACAGAAGGAGTATGCGATGGTTCTAAAGGCAAATTTTTATTCAGTAATTTCAGTTTGTCAAGGTCTTCAAGGTTTTTTGTTTTCAGCAGGGCTCCGGTGAGGGCCACATTTTCAATGCTGTCCATCTTCTGCATGAAAAGCTGGTAATCCTGCTTTATTGAGGCTTTGTAGTAGTTATTTGTTTCTGCGTCAAACTTTTTCCTGAATTCTTTACTTAGCATGGAACGATGCTGGTTGTAATAATTTTTAATAAGTTTAAATTCCTCTGTCTGCTGGGAAAGGCAAAGGGACGATATAAAGCAAAACAAACAAACGATAAAAGATTTCACTTAGGTATATTTATGTAAATGTAGTCAAAAATCACGAATCATTAAGTTAGATTTCAAGATAGCGGTTCAGCGATTCCTGCAGATGTTCCCGGATTTCTTCAACTAAAACCTTAGGTTCCAATACCTGAACCTCTTTCCCGTAAGAAAGTATTTCCTGCATGAAATCATAGGTAGGATGAAGGAAAAATTCAAAGAAAATTTCTTCAGGCGTTTCCTTTGTTTCCTTCTGGGACTGGTGAAGCGGGAAGCTCCTGATGTATTCGCCCTGGTGCCTGCTGCACCTCAGTAAAATCTTTTCAGGATGCTGCTCAGCCAGGTTCATAACACCGAAAGCATTTTTGAAATGTTCCCTGAAATTGTACTTGTATTTTTCCCTGAATTTATTCTTTGAAACATCCAGGTAATTGATCCGATCCAATCCGAAAGATTTCAGCATTTTATCTTTGGTATCTACAGCAATCAGGTACCATCTGTTTTTAGATTCTTTGAGAGCCAAAGGATGAACCTTTCGTGAGCTCATCACCTTATTCTTATAATTATAGTGTTCAAACAGGATCACTCTTTTATTACGGATCGCAAAGAAAAGATCATAAAAATGTTCTACACCCGTAGGTTTCCTGGTTTCAAAAAAGACAAGGCTTGAAAAATCAGGATGGAGGTTTAAAGCGTTGCTCACCTGAAAAGATTCGAGTAATTTCTGGTTGTACTCATCCACTTCCAGAACCGGGCGGCTCTCGATATAATAACGGTTGTCGCCTTTCTTTTTGTTGTGGATGGAAAGGTTGAAAAGATTGGCAATTTCCCGGATATCCCGCTGCAGGGTACGGATCGAATAACTTTTGATTTCCGCATCCTGGAATTCGAAGGAATTAAGTAAATATTCTTTCAGTTGTAGATAAGTAGCCGCGGAAGTTTCCAGTCTCTTGATAATGAGCGCATATCTTGTCAGGTAAAAGTCTTTTTTCATTCTGGAATATTTAATTATTGCCGCCTGTTGCATTTGTTCATGAAATGCATGACGAGCGTTTCATTGCTAAAAGTTTGTACCACAAATATAGGGTGTTCTTGCGACAAAATATGTCGTGTTTTTATTTTGTTTAAAAAATTAACAATGGTGTATCCAATGATGTGAAAGTAGATAACAGGTGATATTACTGGACTTTTAAAGCTTACTGATTTCTTTGCTTTTATCAATTTTATTTATAAAGATTGGAAAATAGTATAATTAAAACACTGCTCCGGCTGTCCGGCATATTGTGAATGGTGATTCAAAGAATGAGACATTTAAACGTATTATTGGTATGGTTATTAGAATGCTGAACAGCAGCGGAGCAGTAATTTTTTAAATATTAATAAATTTCTTCTTCAGGGATATTGTTCTCAAAATCCTGCCGGAAAAAGTTTTCAATATCATTGAGATAATTATCATAATCGATCTCTGTATTCTCAATGTCGCTCCATTCAATAGTATAGAGATTTTCATCAAAGTGTGTATCGGAGTTGTGATTTGGTGTTTCCATGTTTTCTCTTGGTGTCTGGTTTTTAAAATTGTATATCCTATAAAAATTCAGTATCTATTGCTGTTGAATTCAAAAGTTATAACGCTATTTCTATCTTGCCTTGTTTTATATTTCCAAAAGTAAAAGTGGGTAGCGTCAAAACTCGACGTATTATTTTTTTAGTTTTAAAAAAATTAAATATTCTTTTAGGTATTTCTGATGAAGATAAAATAGAAGCACGGCAGATATAGATATTATAAATCCAAAGAGTAAAACATGTTTAAGAGGAGATTATTTTCGTACTCTGCCGAAATACGATTTTAAGATTATTCAGATAATTGTCATAATCTGCCTCTGCATTTTCGATGTCGCTCCAGTCAATGGTATAAAGTTCATGATTAGAATTTGCATATGAAGTATAAGTTCTTGTTTTCATTTTTTTGCGGTTTTTCGTGTTAAAATCTGATTAAATCAATATTGAATTCAAAAGTTATTTTTATTTTATATTTCCAAAGGTAAAAGCGGGTAACGTCAAAACTCGACGTATTATATTTTAATTTCAAAAAAAATTAAATTTCTTTAAATAGGCTTTCTGATAATATAGGATGTGTCTGCAGAAACAGGTATAATAATGTGTGAAACCATAATATCATCAATAAATATGTACAGATGTCACAGCTGTCTGGAAAGGATCGCAGGTAATCGAGTAAAGAGTATACTACGAAATAACCTGAAATGAAAAATATAGTGTTCATCAGAAGAGCTGCTAAAGTTAACCTCATTTGTTCTTCCGGTCATATTCATGTGATAATAAATATAATTTAAAAAGCTTATATTAGGCAGTTATAAGTTTTAAAGCTTATATTTTATTTTTAATCAGTTTCTGTACAATCTGGTTTAAAGTTTCCCTGTTATCATCGATATAACACAATCCGGCCTGTATCAGGGCTTCGATATTTGATCTTCTTACGTTATCCATAGCCGGGGAAGCGTTTTTCAGAGATGGGTTCAGCCGGTAATAATTTTTCTGGTTCCTCAACCCTAAGGTCTGAAACATCTGGCTCAGCTGATAATCTACGGTTTCTGCATTGGCAGACATCAGGATATCTATGATAGGATTTACCCAGCCTAGTTTTCCGGACTTCTGCATTTTCCTGAAAGAATACGGCCTGGCTTCAATTCCGGTTCCTATCGAAACAATGATCATATCATTAACCGTCGGTTTATTGGCCTTCTGATGATTCTTCAATACTTCTGCAAAAGGAATTTTCCTGGCCTCGGCATAGGCGCAGAGTGCCGGGTTGTTCGCAAACATTCCGCCGTCGATCAGGCTGAAGATCTGCCCGTACATGGATTTGATTTGTACCGGACTAAAATAAGTAGGAGCGGCGGAAGTTGCCCTGCAGACATCTTTTACATAAAAATTATCGGTACTCAGGCTGGCTTTCCAGGAATTGAATAATTTCGCTCTCCTATTTTCTATATCGTAGCTGGTAATCAGGCAGGGTTTGATGAGCTCTTTCAATTCCAGATTTCCAAAAAAGTCATTTAGGTTTTTTTCCAGGGCTTCCTGGGATATTTTTTCGTTTAGCAATCCGAAAGGATTTACCAGGCGTTCCCAAAAAGAAACCTGGAATATGTCGCCACCTTTTTCAGCATACAGTTCTAACCCTTTCTGGATAGAATATTTTGCTTTACGGTGTTCATCGGGGCATAGAATAATAGACGCAATCAGTCCGCCGGTGCTGCTTCCCGCAACAAAGTCGAAATAGTCGCCAAGTCTTGCGTTGGGCTTGTCGTACAACTGTAGCTGCTCTTCTATGTAACGCAGAATGATGCAGGTGATGATTCCCCTGATTCCGCCCCCGTCCAAAGAAAGAATGGTTGTCTTTTTCATATGATTTTTCACTTTTTTTGATAGAACATCATGCAACTTTAGAAAAGTAAAACCAATAGCGTCTTATAATAACTATTGGTTTTATCCTGTGGTATGAAGCTGTTTTGGTGTTTCTTCTGAAGCAAAGGTATAACGGGGAAGCGACAAAACTCGTCGTATTAAAAAATAAATTCTCCATTTGGAGAATTTATTTTAAACATAATGTAGGTTCTTCTTTTTCAGAAAGTTATTAGCTTAATTTTAAATTCTATTCAGTATAGTTAAGATTAATAAAAGTTATAGGATTACATACCCGTCTTTATCCGTCTTCATTTTCAGCAGGGTTCGCCAGCTTGTCTTTACAATGCCTTTTGCCGTGATGATATTTTTCTTTTCAAAATGCGGAAGGTCTTTGAAGTTTTTCCAGTTGCCGCCCCAGTCCCAGCCATGTCTGGCGAAAATTTTTACACATTCGTACCAGTCGGCTACCTTATCGTTGTCCCAGTCTTTCGCCGTATCCCAGCTGGCGGCTTTTCCGTCGACCATCAGACAGATGTCAACGGCAAGTCCGTAATTATGTATGCTCTGCCCGGCTTTGGCGTTGGTTACTTTTTTTCCTGAAGTAATCCTTCCGATGGCATAAAGCTTTTCCTGTTCTTCAAAACTCCTTAGACCCTGGGTAATTCTTATTTTTGCCCTTCCGGTTAAGGCTTCATCGCATTCCTTAATAATCTGCTTCACTTCCTCTCTTACCGAAGGGTGAAGCTTTTCAATTCTTTGTAAAGTTACTTTGTCCATATTCTCAATGTGTTGATGTTCCGGAAGCAAAGGTATGAGGTCGGTGCGTCAAAACTCGACGTGTAATAATTTATTCATCTTAATATATTTGATTTTAATGCTAAGAATATGAAAATGAGAAATATAAAATAAGATATTTATTTAGATATACCGATTAAAGCATGCAATTACCGGGAAATTTTATCATTCAGCTTTTTAATATCACTTCTTAATTCCAAGAACATATCTTTTAAATTATAATGTTCAATATTGTCCGGCTCAAAATCTTCCGGGAAAATACCTGATGCATACTGCCAGATTTCCACAATTTCCCCCAAAGGAATATCGTACGGATTATAAAATGAGTTGTCTGCCGCCACGGTGATTGATTTTTTCTTTTTAGCCTTGAACCTTTTATAGGAAATCCCGTCATTCAGCGTTACAAAAACATAACTCTTATTGGGTTTTAAATCTTCAATATTCTCAACATACTTTCCGATAATATATGAACCGTCTTTAAATGGCGGCATTGAATCTCCTTGGGCGGGAAAAGCCCGGTATTTCCCATTGACTAAAAATGGCAGGGAAATTCGCTGTAAGCTTTCAATGTACTCGGGATCGCTGTAGCCGGACAGATAGCCCATCGACGCTTTCTGCGGAACGATCTCGATGCTGTTGTTGCCTAATTGATCCACCACCACCGGAAGGACAATCCGGTTGTCCGGCAGCCTTAATATTTCTTCCAGCGGATATTTTCTGATATCTACTGAGACCAGAAGATCGATGCTGACATTAAAAAATTTTGAAATCTTTACCATTACTTCAATCGGCGGTTCCGAACGTCCGTCTTCGTAAGAAACATACCGCGACCGGGTAATAATTAATGTATCCGCCAGATCCTGCTGGGTGACCCCTTTCTTACCTCTCAAAAACCTGATGTTATCTGAAAAAACTGACATTGTTATAATTTGTAACAACAAATATACAAATTTTGTTTAAAAACGTAACTAATTTTGTCAGGTGGATCGAGCGATTGTACATATGGACCTGGATGCATTTTTTGTATCCTGTGAGAGGCTCAGTAACTCTCAGCTTGACGGTATTCCCCTTATTATCGGAGGCGGTGACCGTGGAGTAGTTGCATCGTGTTCTTATGAAGCCCGGAAGTTCGGGGTACGTTCCGCTATGCCGATTCGAATGGCACTGAGGCTTTGTCCCGATGCAAAAATCATTAAAGGCGACTATGAGCTATACTCGAATTTATCCCACACCGTGACGGATATTATTCAGGAAAAGGTTCCGGTTCTGGAAAAAGCGAGCATTGACGAATTTTACCTGGATCTCTCCGGGATGGATAAATTTTTCGGATGCTATCAGTGGACCCAGGAAATCGTAGCGGCTGTAAAAAAAGAAACCGGGCTTCCGATAAGCTTTGCTTTATCTGCCAACAAAACCGTTTCCAAAATCGGAACCGGGGAAGCCAAACCTGCGGGGAAAATGGAAATCCGGGAAACGGAGATCCGGCCATTTTTAAATCCTCTTTCCGTCAGGAAGATTCCGATGGTGGGGGATAAAACTTTTCAGCTTCTCTCCCGGGTAGGAATCCGTACGATTCAGACGCTGTCTGAAATGCCTGTCCTGATGCTGCAGCAGATGATCGGGAGCAACGGTAAGGAACTGTGGAAAAAAGCCAACGGCATCGACGAAAACCCGGTAATCCCTTATTCCGAGCGCAAATCCATTTCTACGGAAGACACGTTTTCAACAGATACGATCGATGTTCCGGAATTAAAAAGAATCCTCACCCGAATGTCGGAAAAGCTGGCCTATCAGCTAAGGCAGGAAAAATGGCTTACATCAACAGTCGTTGTGAAGATCCGCTATGCCAATTTCGACACCGAAACCAAACAGAGCCGGGTGGCCTATACTTCGGCAGACCACACNCTTACATCAACAGTCGTTGTGAAGATCCGCTATGCCAATTTCGACACCGAAACCAAACAGAGCCGGGTGGCCTATACTTCGGCAGACCACACTTTATCAAGAGTCGCCCTGGAACTTTTCAACCGGTTGTATACCCGCAGGATGCGGATCCGGCTGATTGGTCTCCGGTTTACCGACCTGGTCCACGGAAACCACCAGATGAACCTGTTTGAAGACACCGAAGAACAGATGAATTTATACCAGACCATGGATTACCTTAAAAACCGTTTCGGAGCAGATGCTGTCGGCAGGGCTTCGGGCTTCGATTTAGAAAATAAAACAACCCTTTAATCTTTTTGCTATGTATCTCAATTGCCATTCCTTCCACAGCCTCCGTTACGGTACTTTGTCCGTAGAAGAACTTGTACAGAAAGCCAAAGCCCTGGAAATTAAAACCCTGGTGCTTACCGACATCAATACAGTCACGGCCATTTATGATTTTAAAAAACAATGTGACGAAGCAGGAATAAAACCTGTTGCCGGAATGGAGATCAGGAAAGAAAACAGGCTGCTGTATATCGCTATAGCCCGTGAGTTTTCCGGCATTGGTGAAGTGAACAGGCTGATCACGGCTTATAATTGTGAAGGTACGGAACTTTCGGAAACGGCTCCCTCTTTTGAGAATGTATCGGTAATTTACCCATTGCAGAATATGCCGAAAGAACTTAAAGAAAATGAATATATCGGCATCCGGGAAGAAGAGCTGAACTTCCTGGTGCGTCCTGAGCTGAAAAAACATGTGGATCGGATGGTAATTCTTCAGCCGGTAACTTTCAGTTCCCAGAAAGAATATAACCTTCATATGATCCTGCGGGCGATCGACAGGAGTACCTTGTTATCTATGCTTACCGAGCATGACATCTGCCGTAAATCTGAATATTTTAAATCAGAAAGAGAAGTTATGGAAGGCTTTCAGTATTATCCTGAAATCATTGAGAATACCCAAAAGCTTCTCGACACATGCCGTTTTGAATTTGATTTTGAAAAAATCCGGAACAAACAGCATTATACAAAATCAAAAGCTTCCGACCTGAAGATGCTGACAAAACTCGCCTATCTTGGGTTAAAAAAAAGATATGGAGCCGATCATTCGGAAGCCAGACAAAGAGTAGAAAGGGAATTACATGTTATAAATGAACGTAATTTCTGCTCCTATTTCCTGATCACCTGGGATATCGTCCGGTACAGCAACCTTATGGGATTAATGCATGTGGGAAGAGGAAGCGGGGCGAATTCCATTGTAAGTTATTGTTTGGGAATTACCGACATCTGTCCGCTTGAGCTTGATCTCTATTTTGAACGCTTTCTGAACCTGAACCGGAATTCACCTCCTGATTTCGATATCGACTGGAGCTGGCAGAACCGGGATACGATTCTTGAATATATTTTCAAAAGATATGGAAGAGAATATGTCGCCTTCTGTGGGACCAATGTTCAGTTTAAATACAAATCGATTTTCCGGGAAGTCGGTAAGGTTTTCGGGCTTCCGAAAGAAGAACTCGACAGCCTGGCCAATGATCCTGTTGAAAAACATGACGTGAATTCAATTGTCAAACATGTCCACCGCTACGGTGCGCTGATGGAGAAATTCCCGAACCAGCGCAGCATGCACGCCTGCGGAATCCTGATCTCGGAAGAACCGATTACTAACTTTACCGCACTGGAAATGCCTCCCAAAGGCTTTCCGATCGCGCAGTTCGATATGGATACGGCAGAAGACATCAAACTTGAAAAATTAGACATCCTTTCCCAGCGCGGATTGGGCACGATCAATGATACAGTAGCCCTCATTAAGAAAACCCGGGGAATTGATATTGATATCCGGGATACGAGCATTTCCAAAGATGAACGAAAATGCAATGAATACCTGGCCATAGGGAAAACCATCGGCTGTTTTTATATTGAATCTCCGGCAATGAGGGGACTGCTTAGAAGGCTAAAGTGCGATAATTACAGGATATTGGTCGCTGCATCTTCCATCATCCGGCCCGGTGTGGCCCAAAGCGGAATGATGCGGGAATATATTTTCAGACATAATCATCCTGATCAGTTTGAATACTTCCATCCGGTATTTGAGAAAAACCTGAAAGAGACGTACGGAATTATGGTTTACCAGGAAGATGTCATTAAAATTGCCCAGTATTTCGGAGGGGTATCCCTGGCAGATGCCGATACGCTCCGCAGGGCGATGAGTGGAAAGGAAAGATCAATCAGAAAGCTGCATGAAGTAAAGGCTAATTTTTTTGAAAAATGCAAAGGGGAGGGACATTCCGAAGCACTTACGGCAGAAGCTTTCCGGCAGATCGAGTCTTTTGCCGGCTATTCCTTTTGTAAGGCGCACTCGGCTTCTTATGCGGTGGAAAGTTATCAGAGTCTCTACTTGAAAGTATATTATCCATTGGAATTCATGGTTTCAGTGATCAATAACCAAGGCGGGTTTTACCGCACCGAAGTATACATTCATGAAACGAAAATGTCCGGCGGCAATATCCAGCTTCCCTGTATAAATTCGAGTGAAGTACAGACCACGCTTAAAGGGAATGATATTTATCTAGGCTTTGGCCTGCTGGAAGGTCTTGAGACAAAAATGGTCCACAAAATTGCAGAAGAGCGGGAAAGAGACGGAGATTATGCTTCTTTGGAAGATTTCATCAGGCGTATTCCTGCCGGAGTGGAAACCGTACAAACATTAATTTTCATCGGGGCCTTCCGTTTTACCGGTAAGCAAAAGAATGAACTGCTGTTGGAAGCCCGGATGCTGCTGGCTAATTTCAGGCCGGAAAATCGCGGAATGCTGCTGATCGATGAACCTGTGCAGCCATTCCGGCTTCCGGAACTGAAAAGGGAACGTTTTGAAGATGCTTTTGATGAAATCGAGATCATCGGTTTCCCGGTTTCCTGCACGCCGTTCGATCTGTTGCAGACCAAATACCGGGGTTCGGTGTTGGTAAAGGATCTGCCGCTGTACCATAAACGTCAGGTAAAAATGCTGGCTTACCTGATTTCCAGAAAGCATGTCCCTACGAAAAAAGGAGCGATGTATTTCGGAACATGGATCGACGCGAACGGGGAATATTTCGATACGGCCCATTTCCCGGACAGCCTGAAGGAATATAATTTTCAGGGCGGCGGCTGTTACCTGCTGCTCGGAACGGTGGAGATCGATTATCATTTTCCTACCGTTACCGTCCACAAAATGGCGAAAATGCAGATGATTCCCGATCCGCGCTATTCTTTTGACGAGGATAAAAATTATCAGGTACATCATAAAATCCGGGAAGATGTCAGCATGACCTCACGGAAACCCTATCCACAGGCTCACGAAATCGGGTTGCCGAGACATCGGATCAACAATGGGTTGAGGTAAATCAATTTTTTATAGATTTAAATTATCAACTAATAATAACATTAAAAATTCCGACTATATTTAATTAATATTGTACGTATATATACCGTACGTTTATTTTATTATTTACGGATTATTTCCGTACATTTGTAAAAATTTAAGTTATGGGTGTATCAATTAAAGAACATGCACGGTTTGATGCAAGACTCTCTAAAGAACAAAAACAGTTCTTTGAAAAAGCTGCATCTTTAGGTGGTTTCAGAAGTCTGACAGACTTTGTTATTATGACCGTTCAGGAAAAAGCAAAAGAAATTATTCAGGAAAAAGAACAGATCATAGCTTCTGAAAAAGACAGCCGGGTTTTTTTCAATGCCATTACAAAACCGAAAAAACCTTCAGAAACATTAAAAAATGCTCTGCAAGATTATAACGCGTTTATATCAGATTCAAAAAAATGATTGAGCTTTTAGACAAAAAACACAAGCGGGAAGATTTCGACTGTGGTAGAGAGCTTTTAACCAATTATTTAAAAACACAGGCGGGACAGGATGTCAAAAGGAAGCTGTCTGCCTGCTTTGTATTGTCTGAAAATGCATCCTCTATTAAAGGATATTATACACTTTCAAATAGCAGTATTCCTTTAAAAAGTTTTCCGGAGCCTATTCAAAAGAAGCTTCCGAAATCATATCATTCTATTCCTGTTACTTTACTTGGACGATTAGCCATCGATAAAAAATATCAGCGTCAGGGAATCGGTAAAATATTACTGATTGATGCTTTGAAAAGGAGTTATGAAATATCGCAGGAAATAGGATCATTCGCAGTGGTTGTAGATCCGATAGATGAAGAAGCGGAAAATTTTTATAAAAAATATGATTTTATAAAACTTCCTGACAGCGGAAAAATGTTCATCGCTACCAAAACATTGGAGGAGCTCTTCAGATAAATATAACTGCGTTTGACGAAGATTACATATTGACGAATTCGTTTTTAAATTCATATTTGATAAAAAAGGATTTGAGAATGGTGAAATTACTGATTACCGCTAAAAAACTTCACCGTTTCATTCACCAGGAATTTTACCTGATCCGGCCGTCCCCGATCGGTTTTCGGGAGGTTGTTGTAGCTTCCGGTTCTTACGATCACCATCTTGTGCTCCGGAACCATAATGATATATTGCCCCTGCAGCCCAAGGAAATAATAATGTTTAATCGGATTGTCATTATTGATCCAGAAGCCCATTCCGTAAATTTCTTCTGAGTTTTTTGTCGGGGTTCTCATCAGATCTATGAAATCAGGGTTCAGAATCTGTTGGCCGTTAACTTTTCCGTTATCCAGAAACAGTTGTCCCAGCTTGGCAAAATCCCGGGCATTGGAATGGATGCAGCAATAGGTTTTTTCCATCCCGCTTTCGTCGGTGCTCCAGGTGGCGTTCTGCTCCATGCCCATCGGGATCCAGAATTTTTCGGAAAGGTAGCTGGCAAGCGATTGTCCGACCGCTTTTCTCACGGCAAAACCTAAAAGCTGGGTGGATCCGCTCTGGTATTCAAACCTTTCGCCCGGGCGGGATTTGAATTTCCTTGAAAAGGTAGCTTTCATCAGGCTTCTTCCATAATAGGCTCTGGCATTCGGGAGAAACGGGTTTTTATAATCTTCGTCCCAGTCCAGGCCGGATTCCATTTGGGCCAAATGCTTCAGCGTTAAGTTTTCTGCAAACGCCTTGTTTTTAAATTCTTCAAAATAGCCGGTGAACTTGTCATCGATGCTGCCGATCTTTCCTTCCTCCAGCGCTTTCCCCAACAGCATCACCGTTACGGCTTTCGCCATGGAGAAAGAATTGGTCGTAGACAAGGCATGATAGCCTTTCCAATATTGCTCGTGGAGTAATTTTCCGTCTTTAATCACGATAAAAGATGCGGTGTCCGAAAGGGTAAGATTGTCAGTTATATTTTCAGGTAATTCTTTTGTGTTATAATCAGGATCTTCTTCCCAAAGTACCGGAGATTCCGTAGCGATGAGGTTGGCGGAGAAAAATTTACCGTCGTCGATATTGGCACTTATCTTTCCCCTCAGATAGGTTTTTGAAATTCCGTTGAAAAGGTATCCATAGCCTAAAATATAAAAAATGGCCAGGGCAATGATGATGAACGCAGCAAGATAAATAAGAGTGGTCATAATAATCGGTCTTCAACAAATTTAAAATAAATTCAGACACGAAAAAGAGTGATCTGCTTTTTATCATTACGGTGAAACTTTTCAGGATTATGAAAAGCTGTTTGCCATTGCCTTCTGCCAATAAAAAAGCCCCGATTTCTCAGGGCTTCTGTCTATATTTTTGAAAGTAAGTTTCTGAAACTTGTCTTTTCGTCGATAATTCTTCTCAGTTCCGAAACAGGAACTCTTTCCTGCTGCATCGTGTCTCTGTCTCTGATCGTTACCGTGTGATCTGTTAAAGAATCGTGATCGATCGTGATACAGTATGGGGTACCGATGGCATCCTGTCTTCTGTAACGTTTTCCGATCGCATCTTTTTCCTCGTAGAACAGATTGAAATCGTATTTTAAATCATTAAAGATCTGCTCGGCATATTCTGCCAAACCG
This sequence comes from Chryseobacterium sp. sg2396, assembly GCF_042610505.1. NCBI lineage: Bacteria > Pseudomonadati > Bacteroidota > Flavobacteriia > Flavobacteriales > Weeksellaceae > Chryseobacterium > Chryseobacterium sp. sg2396. Next base: position 22,076 of record NZ_JBHGAQ010000029.1, read on the forward strand.
TCTTTTTTCATTAATGGAAGAATGGCTGCTTTAATCGGTGCCAAAGCCGGAGGCAAAGAAAGAACCGTTCTTTCCGAACCGTCTTCCAATACTTCGTCTTTTAGACAATGAGAGAAAATAGAAAGGAATAACCGGTCCAGTCCTACTGACGTTTCCACTACATACGGAACATAGTTTTCATTTCTTTCCGGATCGAAGAACTGAAGCTTTCTTCCTGAAAATTCCTCATGCGCCTTCAAATCGAAATCTGTTCTGGAGTGAATTCCTTCCAGCTCCTTGAAACCAAATGGAAAATTAAACTCAATATCAGCCGCAGCATTGGCATAATGCGCAAGCTTTTCATGATCGTGGAACCTGTAATTGTCATCACCTAACCCCAGCGCCAAATGCCAGTTCAGTCGTTTCTGCTTCCATTGCTCGTAGAACTCCAGCTCGGTACCCGGTGCTACGAAAAACTGCATTTCCATCTGCTCGAATTCACGCATTCTGAAGATAAACTGTCTCGCTACGATCTCGTTTCTGAATGCCTTTCCGATCTGGGCAATCCCGAAAGGAAGTCTGTGACGGGAAGTTTTCTGTACATTTAAAAAGTTAACGAAAATCCCCTGCGCGGTTTCAGGTCGTAAATAAAGATCCATTGCAGAATCTGCAGAAGCCCCTAACTTGGTTCCGAACATCAGATTGAACTGTCTCACCTCCGTCCAGTTTTTGGAACCGGTGTCAGGATCGGCAATTTCCAGCTCTTCGATCAGAGCTTTTACATCAGCAAGGTCTTCGTTTTCCAGGGATTTTGCCAGTCGGGAAAGAATGGCTTCTCTTTTGGCTCTATACTCCAATACTTTAGGATTGGTAGCGACAAACTGGTCTTTATCGAAAGCTTCACCGAATCTTTTGGCTGCCTTTTCAATTTCCTTGTTCTCTTTATCTTCAATTTTAGCACAGTAGTCTTCCACTAAAACGTCTGCTCTAAAACGTTTCTTGGAATCTTTGTTATCAATCAGCGGATCGTTGAAAGCATCTACGTGGCCGGATGCCTTCCATGTCGTCGGGTGCATCAGGATGGCCGAATCAATACCCACAATATTTTCATTCAGCTGTACCATTGCTTTCCACCAGTACTGCTTGATATTATTTTTAAGTTCGGCACCGTTCTGTCCATAATCATAAACAGCGGATAAACCGTCGTAGATCTCACTCGAAGGGAAAATAAAACCGTATTCTTTAGCGTGAGAAATCACTTTCTTGAAAACATCTTCTTGCTTTGCCATAATTTTTTTAACGTCTGAAGTTGCAAAAGTAGTGAAAAAGAGGGAAGTTGGAAGAGGGAAGGAGGAAGTTTTTGCAGGCCAGGTTGATAAGGAGCCGGGAACCTGCTTTCCGCTGTATCTTTTCCGTCCGCACAATCCCCTTCCGGAAAAGGATGCCGCTGCAATCAGGGCTAGGACAAAGCAGCGCATAAACCTGACGGGTTTTCAAATCCCGTTAGGTTTCTTATAGTATAAGAACTCAAAGGAGTGCCCTGGTACATGACCGGAAAAGGAGCCGGATGCCGGAAGTTTCTTTTTAAACTAATGAATTCGTTTAGGATTTAAGTTTTTGAAAATTATTGAATATTATCCGTTTAACCATATAGGTTATCGATGATTAAGTATTTAATTGGTCCATTGGACAAATTTATAAATACCAGAATGTAGATAAATCTGAGTTTGGTGCATAATGGTCTTTCGTTTTACAGGTGAAAAATTTTCCATAACTTACCATCACCGGCGAGTGAGGTGAAGATAGTTCTAGGCTATGAATTCTGATTTTTTGGTGAAACATAAATTCCACTGGCCGGTCTATCTTCAAAATTATTTTATAAACAGTTTTTAAACAAGCTTTTAATTTAAAATTCCATAGTGAAAAAGATTATTTTATTTTCAATTTTATACTTCACAATAGTAAGCTGTAGCAATCAATTATTTAATTATGCCCTTCAAAAATACGGAATATATGATGATAATGTTTCTCTAAAAAAAATAAAGTACAAGGAGAAAGAGATCATTTTTTTACCAATGCATCATATAGGAACTGAAAAATTCTATGTAAATGTTAATAATAAGATAGACTCATTAAGTAAGTCTAACTATTTTTTCTTTACAGAAAAAGTAAATATGAAGGATTCTGAAAAAAAGATTTAATGAAATTGAGAAAAGTTATAGGGTTTGCTTTGCCAAACGGGGGATATGAAAAAATACTGGACTCAATTCTCACTGAGAAAAAAATAGTGTTAAAAAAGAAAATCGTTTTTCAGCCCAATTATTCGGACTGGCAACTGAATGATAATAACAGTAAAAATACGGATGCAACCGTTCATGAGCTAATCAACTATTATGAGTCTAAATATGGAGAAGTCAAACTGGAAGAATGTGATTTGGCAGTACCTGATGTGTCAAATAGTACAAAATGTAGAAAAGATAAACATTCCGGAGCTTATGAGACCTTAGTCTTGAATTATCGAAATAACCTTATAGCGAATGCTATAAAAAATGATTCCAGGCAAAAAATAGCATTAATTTATGGAGCCGGGCATTATGAAGGCGTAAAGAAAATTTTAGACTCACTGGACAAAAAATAAACAACGAAAAAATAACCTGAAAAGCTTCGGATTTTATTTATAAGACTAAATTTCAGGAGCCGGGAACCTGCTTTCCGCTATATCTTTTTCGCCTGCACAATACCCTTCCGGAAAAGAATTCCGCTGCAATCAGGGCTAAGAAAAAGGAAGCGTACAAACCTGACGGATTTTATAAAGTAAGATTTGAAGATTTCAGTATACATTAAGTTGATTATTGTCTCAAATTGAGATAATTTAGCGATATTTGTTACCATCAAACCAATTACAATGAAAAGACCGGTTTTTCTTATTATTATTTTACTGCTGCTTACCCATTTCTTATCGGCTCAGGAAATTCCGGCAGGTAAAGTGGTCACCACTTACATCACGGCAAAAACCCTGGACAATAAAGCCGGGGAAAATCCAAAACGGAGAATTTCGGTGTATCTGCCTCCAGACTATGAAAGTTCCTCCAGGCGGTATCCGGTCATTTATTTTTTACACGGTTTTTTCTGGAGCGACAGCCTGCTGATAAGCAATGACAAAATCAACCGGATTTTCGACCGGGCCATTCATCTGAAAAAAATTAAACCTGTTATTGTCGTTATGCCGGACGAAAGCACGGTCTTCAAAGGGAGTTTCTATGCCAATTCAAATTCCTCCGGCAACTGGTCGGATTTTACGTCAAAAGAACTGGTGGATGTTATCGACCGCCGGTACCGGACCATCGCCAATAAGGCCAGCCGCGGGATTGCAGGTCATTCAATGGGGGGAAATGGTGCTTTGCGGAATGCCATCCTCCACCCTGAAACATTTTCCTCCGTTTATGCGCTTTCTCCCGGTGTTCTGGATGCAAGGTATTTTGCACTTACCGAAATCGATGCCTATAAAAAGACAGCCGGTATCAAAGAAGTAAAAGATCTTTCAAAACCTGAAAATATAGGAGCCACCATTCTTTTTGCCATTGCCAGAGCCTATAACGGAAACAGCAGCAAGCCTCCGTTTTTTGCCGATCTCCCTTTTTCTTTCGACGGAGAAAATATAAAAGTAAATGCAGGCGTTTTGGAAGAATTAAAAAACAATTCCGTTTCAGAACTGCCTTTCACCCATTATGAAAACCTCAGAAAATTAAAGGCCATCAAACTCGATTGGGGAAGGAATGACGAATTCAGGCACATCCCAGTTACCTGCAGAAATTTCAGCCAGACCCTCGAACTGCTCAAGGTAAAGCATGAAGCCGAAGAATACATCGGAACCCACGGAAGCGAAGTAAGCAGGGAAAACGGAAGGATAGAGAACAGCCTATTACCGTTTTTCAATATCAACCTTACGTTTGAAGAATAAAGTGATGAGTTTTCGCATTAAGAAACAGGAACGTTTGAGTGCCGTTTGAAGGCGCAAAGGAATGGATTCTGTCCTGCCTTGATTATCAGCCAAAAATCTCTACTTTTGCCGAATGCTAGAAATCCTTTACCGCGACGAACATCTTATTGCCATCAACAAACCCAGCGGACTGCTTGTTCATAAATCCTTTTATGCAGGAACAGCAGATACCTATGCTGTTCAGGAACTAAAGAATCAGATCGGGCAGAAAGTATATCCGGTACACCGTCTGGACCGGAAAACTTCAGGTGTTTTGCTGTTTACTTTAGATAAGGAAACGCTGAGGGCAATGAGTGAGCAGTTTGCCACAAGGGAAGTCGAAAAGAAATACATCGCCATTCTCCGGGGCTGGACGAAAGAAGAAGAAACAATCGACTATGATTTGATTAATGAAAATGAAGTAAAGCAAAATGCTGTGACTTACTATCGCCGCTTACAGACTTCGGAGATCGATTTACCTTTTTTAAAACATCAGACTTCCCGATATTGTTTGGTGGAAGCCATTCCGGAAACAGGACGGTTTCATCAGTTGAGAAAACATTTTAAGCATATTCTGCATCCGATCTTAGGTTGCCGCAAACACGGTTGCAACAAGCAGAACAAATTGTTGCTGCAGACTTTTAACATGACCCGAATGCCACTTCATGCCTATCAGCTTACTTTCAATCATCCTGTTTCTAACGAAAGAATTACCGTAACCGCCACTATAGACGAAGAGTTTAAAGAAGCGGGTGATCTCCTCGGGCTTGACCTGAATGCGTATGTAAAGAATCATTAAGATGTACTTCGTCCATCGGCTGACAGTTTCATGAGTCCTGCCTCATTTTCAAATTTCCAAATTCTTCCATTTTCAAATTAAAAAATCAGACGACCTGCCTGACAAAGAATTTAGGATTTCAATTAAAAATCAGTATCTTTGTACCTCAAAAACCAGGCATGTACAAATCGCTGATCCGCCCGATCCTTTTCAGATTCGATCCTGAAGCCGTGCATCATTTTACCTTCTCGATGCTTAAGAATTTCGGCTTTCTGACTAAATTGTTTTTACCGAAACCCATCGAAGACAAACGTCTTGAAAGAGAAGTCTTCGGACTGAAATTCAAAAATCCGGTCGGACTTGCAGCCGGGTTCGATAAAAATGCGGTGCTGTTCAATGAACTGGCAGACCTTGGGTTCGGATTCGTGGAAATCGGTACGGTGACGCCGAAGGCACAGGCCGGGAATCCTAGAAAAAGGCTGTTCCGGCTTATCGAAGACGGCGGAATCATCAACCGGATGGGATTCAATAACGACGGACTGGAAGCAGCTATTGAAAAACTGAAAGGCAACAAAGGCAAAATCATTATCGGTGGAAACATTGGAAAAAATACGGATACGGCTCCAGAACAGTACACCAACGATTACCTCCAGTGCTTTGAAGGCCTGCATCCGCATGTCGATTATTTTGTGCTCAACGTAAGCTGCCCGAATGTAGGGAGCCATGCCAAGCTGGAAGATGTGGAATACCTGCGTGAGCTGATTACCGAAGTTAAAAAGATCAACCTTTCCAAAAGCGTTCAGAAACCGATTCTTTTAAAAATCGCTCCTGACCTGAATAATCGTCAGCTCGATGAGATCATTGACCTGATCGCAGAAACGAAAATCGACGGCGTTATTGTGTCCAACACTTCCGTAAACCGGGAAGGACTGAAAACGTCACCGGAAGTCCTGGCGCAGATCGGCAACGGCGGCCTGAGCGGAAAACCGATCCGTGAACGCAGCACCCGCATGATCCGCTATCTTTCCGAAAAGAGCAACCGAGCCTTTCCGATTATCGGCGTGGGCGGGATCCATTCGGCAAAAGATGCCATTGAAAAGCTGGATGCCGGTGCAAGCCTGGTTCAACTGTACACCGGCTTCATTTACGAAGGCCCGGAACTCATCAACGATATCAACCGGGAAGTGCTCAAAAGAGCAAGCCGCCTGCCTAGATAATGCTGCTGTCTGTTAGCAAATGGCTATTGGATTAGTGCATTAAAGTAGCAAATAGGGAAGAAAATTAACCGAAATTTTAATAAAGTATAAGCAACATCTGCCTGATGTTGCTTTTTATTTGTCTGCAGTCCAATGAAATTTGTTTGGATTCGAGACCAAATATTTTCTATTCTACAACATGAAAAATCATCTTAAATTCAGGCTTTGATTTTATCGTCAGAGCCCTGAAGGGGCGACATACATCAGCACATGGTGAAACCCTGTGTCAACCAATTTTAGATACCAAAAAGCCCTGAAAGGGCGAAACAACTTCAAAGGAAAAAATGCGCGACCGTATAAATAATCAACCCAACCAATCCGCCGACCAATGTTCCATTTACCCTGATGAACTGCAGGTCTTTACCGACTTCCAGCTCCAGTTTCTCGCTTAATTCCTTTCCCTGCCAGTTGCCGACCGTTGAGCTGATGAGGTTGCCGAACTGATGGGTGTTTTTCAGGATATATTTGTAGGCTGTTACGCGGATCCAATTATCGATTTTGGCTTGTAGAATTTCATTGGTATTTAAATTCAAGGCAAATTCATTCAGGTTTTTGGAAAGATAGGTTTTCAGGGCAGAATGATCCTGCTGAAGCTCTTCGGTAACCGTCTTTTTTATGGAAGCCCAGATGTCGCGGGAATATTCATTTAGTTTTTCAGGCTGCAGAAGATCATTTTTAATGGTGGTGAATTCCTGCTCCCATTGCGGATCTTCAGCCAGGTTGGCGGAAAATTCCTGGATTCTCTTCGTAATCAGGTCTCTGATTTCATGGTTCGGGTCTTCTTCAATTTCAGCAAAAAAATCGGAGAGCCCGGTAGTAACCTTATCGGCAATCTTGTTATCGACAAAAGCCGGGATGAAGGTATAGCTTCCTTTACGGACCCGTTCTTTAATCAGTTCGCTGTTTTCAAGAATGTAATTTTTGATCTGGGAGGAAAGGCTGGTTACCATCCGTTGATGGTCGTTCTTTTCGGTAACATAGATAATCCCGTTGCCGACGATTTTGTTGAGCTTGATATCGCCCGCCATTTCAGATACTTTACGGCTTATGAATTGGCTGACCTCCGCATCGTCGAGCTTGTTGAGAATATCCAGAATGATGTCGGAAATATTCCGGATCAGGATTTCCTGGTTCTTTTCTTTTCCGAGCCATTCCCCGGCAAAAGTGGATATTTTCAGTTTCTGGATGTAAGGACGGATATTTTGGGGAGACAAAAAATTTTCAACGACAAATCCGCCCAGGTTGTCGCCCAGCTGCTGCTTGCTGTTCTCAATGAGGTTAGTGTGCGGAATCGGCAGGCCCAGCGGATGGCGGAACAGTGCCGTTACGGCAAACCAGTCGGCGAGAGCGCCTACCATGGCGGCTTCGGAAAAAGCACGGACATAGCCGATCCAATGGGAATCCATCCGCTTCTGGAGGATTGTCATCACAATAAAAATAACAGCCATCAGCAGGAACAGCCCGGTGGCGAAGGCCTTGTATTTATTCAGCTGTTTTCTCTTTGCTTCATCATTCATAAAGTTAGGTATACGGTTATTATTGATGATTTTATTTCCAAATTCAATTTGTTATCGTACGAATATTCAATGGCTTTCGAAAATAACTTGTTTAAAGTCAGTATTTTGTAATTTTATTATTGATTACAAATCGTAATTACTTACTTAAAAATAGTTAAATTTTAAAACATACATTCAATTATGGTTTGATTTTAGCTGGTATCAATTCGTTAAACAGACGACATGGAACACGAAGCAAAAAACAATCCATACTATTCCCGGACCGACCGTACGAAACTGGATGTTCCGAATCAGGAATGGAGAAACATTCTTTCTCCCGATCTTTATGCGATCTCCAGAGAAGCAGCTACGGAGCGTCCTTTCACTGGAAAGTACAATGAGTTCGATCAGTTGGGAGAATATTATTGTGCCGTCTGCGGAAACCATCTGTTCCGGTCGGATGCTAAATTTTCCAGCAGCTGCGGATGGCCCAGTTTCTTTGAAGCGGATAAGGAAGGAGTGTATTACAAAAGGGATACTGCCTTCGGAATGGAAAGGGTAGAAGTGCTTTGCCAAAGATGTGACTCGCACCTTGGCCATGTCTTTGATGACGGTCCCAAACCCACCGGATTACGGTATTGTATGAACTCCGTAAGCCTAGAATTCGTACCGGATTCTGAAAAATAAACAGTGGTTTAAATTCTATAAACCAGCACGTTAAAGTTTCTTAAATAGCGTTAAACTTTTTGGAGTTATAACGCTTATCCTGTTATGTTTTTATACATTTGTTCCCGCAATTGTATTTAACATAATATTTTAATGAGAGGATTTTATAGCGTACTCGGTATTGTTTACATGATTACCACTTCATTTTACGGGTCTCCCGAAAAGGCCGTTATGAAGAATGAAACCAATACCAAAAGAATTGAGAAATCAGTTGAAATGCATTCTGTGAAAGCAGAAAAGACCATGTCTTCATCCGAAGAATTATACCATTCCATTTCCTTTGAACAGGGCCACGAACTTAATGAAGATGTTTTCTTCAAAGCCCTTACCGGTTTTGAAAATATGAAGAAAGCCGGATTGCTTAACCCGGAATCGCATCTGCTTACGGTTTGCGATTTTTCTATGTCGTCCAATACCAAAAGACTTTGGGTGATCGACATGAATGAGAAAAAAGTACTGTTCAACTCATTGGTAGCACACGGTAAAAATACAGGCGAAGAATTTGCGACGAATTTTTCTAACACGGAAAGTTCGTTGCAGAGCAGCTTAGGATTTTATATCACGGATGCTACTTACCAGGGGGACAACGGCTATTCTCTGAAACTGTTGGGAATGGACAAAGGTTTTAACGATGCGGCTTATAGAAGAGCCATCGTGATGCACGGGGCCGATTACGTAAGCGAATCGTTTGCCGCAATGCACAAAAGAATCGGGAGAAGCTGGGGATGCCCTGCGGTGCCGAGGGATCTTACCCAGCCGATCATCAATACGATCAAAGGAAGAAACCTTCTTTTCATCTATTACCCGGATCAGAACTACCTTTCCAAATCGGAATGGCTGAAGGCATAAAACAACAGGATAAAAACAGAAAAAGCAGTCTTACGTAAGGCTGCTTTTTTTATTGTCGGAGCAGAACCGCACCTGGAAAACACTTCCTTCGCCGGGTGCTGAGGTCAGCAGGATGCTGCCATGATGCATTTCAATGATTCTTTTGACGATGGATAAACCGATTCCGTTTCCTTTTTCATCATGTTTATTGGCTCCGCGGTAAAAAAGATCGAAAATTTTATCCAGTTCCTTTTCATCGATCCCGACCCCATGATCGATAAAGCGGATCTTCAGGGTCTTACCGTGAACTTCAATTTCCACCCTGCAGCTTCTGTCTGCTGAATATTTACAGGCATTTTCCATCAGGTTAAGAAAGGCAACCTGCAGCAGATAAGGATTTCCATAGAAATCGTAATTGCTTTCGTCCTTATCGGCCATGTTATCCATATAATGAATGCCGATTCTGTAATCCTGGTTCTTTTGGAGCAGATCCACTTTGGCATCGGCCAAGATTTCATCTACCCGGAGATCGGTAAAGCTGATCTGGGAAGCATCATAGCTGGCCCTGGCAAAATCCAGCAGGGCGGAAGAAAGCTGTGAGGCATGGGTCGCATCCTGCAGGGCATTGTTGATGGAAATCTTATAATCATTCAGGGTGACATTCAGTTCTTTGGCAAGTTCCAGCTCGGCAATCAAAGTGGAAAGCGGGGTTCGGAATTCATGGGAGATCGTCGTTACAAACTGGCGGTGGTTGCTGAAGGATTTTTCCAGCCGGTTGAAAGTGGAATTAAAGGTTTCGGTCAGCTCGTATATTTCGTCTTTAGCCTTGGGAACGATTAGTCTTTTGTGAAGGTTATGCTCTGAAATATCGCGGATCTGAACAATAATGTCTTTTAAAGGCTTTAGGGTATAGTAGGAAAACAGGAAACCGATGACGAAAATAATGAGAACGGAGATAATATAAACCACAATAATATCATTCCTGAATTCTTTAATGTGGGCCAGTCCGGTTACGTCAACGGCGCTTCCGATAATGTAAAAATTATCGCCGTTAAATTCATACCGGAATGCCATATACTGCCGCTCTCCGCGTTGCCAGGTCAACTTGTCTTTTTTTGTCTTAATGAGCTGATCAAGATAATACATATTTTTTGAGCTGGGCCTGATGTCGGTAAAGATCAGTTCTTTTTTGCTGTTATACACGCTGATGTCGGCTTCGTTCAGCATCTTTTTGTTCCGTTCATGAAGCTTTTTTATTTTATTGCCGTCTATATTGGCATCAAAGATAAATTCTGCTCTCCAGATAATTTTATAACCCAGGCGATCATTGAATTCATCGTTCCTGTTTTTTTCGGAAACAAAATAGAGGACGTAGGCAAAAACGAAGAGGATGCCTGCGGTAATCAGTGCGTACATCAACGCGGTCCGGGTTGCGATTTTCATAAGTTCCGGGTAAAAATAAATCCTGTTCCGGGCGTGGTGTGGATCAGTTTTCATCAAAATCTTTATCTATTTTCTTGCGCAGATAGGCAATGTAGACATCAATATAATTGGTTCCGGTATCAAAATGGTTGCCTCAGACATTTTCGGCAATTTCTTCCCGGGTCAGGATGCGCTCTGCATGGGTCATCAGGAAAACCAGCAGTTTGAATTCCTTCGGGGTCAGGGTAATTTCTTTTCCGTCCCGGAATACGCGGTTGGTCTTCTGATGGATTACCAGCTGATGATACTGAATAAGATCCGGCTGCTCTTTTTTTTTTCGGCAATGATGATTTCCTCAGCAGCACGGCTTTTATCCGGGCATACAGTTCCCTGATCTCAAAAGGTTTCACCATATAATCATCGGCCCCGGCATCGAAACCCTCGATCTTTTCATCGATGGTCCCCAGGGCGGTAAGCATAATAATCGGCAGGTCCGGATGTTTTTGCCTGATTATCTTACTGAATTCAATCCCGTTCATCTGCGGAAGCATAATATCCGTAATGATCAGGCCGAATGCAATCCGGTCTGCTAAAACCAGGGTATCTTCTGCATCTTCCGAAATATAGATATGGTAGCCCTGGCTCTCAAGGCCCCGTTTTAACAGGACAGAGACCCGCGCATTGTCTTCTATGATTAAAATTTTCCTCTGGAATACTGTTTCAGGTGGGAAGATGAGCCGGAAGGTGCTTTTTAAAAGCCTAGATTCCGACGCCGTACAAATCCCATATAAAGGTATTTTATATTTTACTTCCGGAAAAACGGAATCTCCCGTTTAATGGTTTTCTAACAGTATTCCAGGGTTTTCAAAACTAATTTTGCCCTGTCAAAACAACGAAAAGAGCACTGCAATACTATGGACAGAAGGTACTTTAAAACCGGACTTATCATCGCTTCATTACTAGGGATGAGCCAGACAGCGGAAGCACAGAAAAAAAATGATTTCGGCAATCCCGCGCTTACCCATTATCTTAACGAACAGCGTACCCGGTATATTTCTTTCAGCGGATATGCCGAACTGTGGGCCCGGTATGCCCAGCTGAATCCGGGGAGTATGGTCAACAACGATGCAAAATCAGACGTATCCGATCTTTCACTTCGCAGGGTAAAAATGACGTACAAGCCGACGGAAAAACTGATGTTTGTGCTTCAGGGAGGAACCACCAATGTGAATGTGAATGCGAAAGGCAGCAATTATTTCGATCTGCTGGATGCCTATGCCGAATATTCTTTTAATGATAAAATTGCTTTCGGAGCAGGACGCTCCACCTGGAGAGGGCTTTCCCGTTTTACTACAGGCCCGTTGAATACATTGTTGTACGATCTTCCGGCTTATGCCACTTCCAATGCCGGAGCAACGGATTATAAGGTGCGCGAACTCAGTGCTTACATCAAAGGGCAGCTGGGAAAATTCGACTACCGCCTGATCGTAGCCGATCCTTACACGATGGCGACCGCAGATCCGAAGCCCAATGTTTCCACATTCAGTAAAAATTCGCCGCATAAAGATTTTTCAGGGTATTTCCGATATGCTTTTCTGGACACGGAGAATATTTCCACCCCGTTCAATTCCGGAACGTATGCGGGGAAAAAGAAGGTGCTGAGTCTGGGAGCCGGATTCGATTATATTCATAACGCCATGTGGCACCAGGATGCGGCTAAAAACACGGTGAATGACGATATGAAGAGCTTTGCCGCAGACCTGTTCTACGATGCGCCCCTGAATAAAGAAAAGGGAACTTCCGTAAGTGCTTACGCTATGGCGATGCACAACGATTACGGCCCGAATTATGTCCGCTATGTCGGAACCAATAACCCGGCTACTTAGGCAGATGCCTCTATGGCAAGCCTAAACGGTGCCGGAAATGCTATGCCCGTAATCGGAACCGGAAATACTTATTATCTGCAATTGGGAGGAATATTGCCTTATTTTAATAAAGAAAAGAAAGATATGCAGCTTCAGCCTGCTGTAGGGATACAGCTTTCCGATCTGAAAGGCCTTCATGACAATGCCGTAATCTATGATGCCGGAGTATCCCTGCTTTCGAACGGAATGTCTTCCAGGCTTACTTTCGATGCACAGAACCGTCCCGTCTTTACCAATGATCCCGGCAATAATGCCGTGGTTCCCGATCGCAAATGGCAGTTTATCCTGAAATACAGGATCGATTTTAATTAAAAGCAATACAATTCCTAAAACAGATTACTATGGAAAGAAGAAAATTTTTATTCCGCTCCGTACAGGCTTCGGCATTGCTGCTGATCTCCGGGAATATGCTGGCCTCTGCTTTACCGATGTTTAAACCCATAAAAAAGAAAAAAGTGTACTTCCATTATTTATTGTTCTGGCTCCGGAAAGATCTTTCCGAAGCTGAGGTTAAGGAATTTGAAAACTTTTTCAAAGGATTGGCGCAGCTTCCTTACCAGAAAAACCTCCGCTACGGAAAACCCGCCTATTCCAGCCCGAGAAGTGTACTGGATAACAGTTTTACCTATAATGCCTCCATGGAATTTGACAGTCTGGAAGAACTGGAAGTTTATGGAAAACTTCCGGAACACCTTGTCCTCGTACAGAAATACAAGCCGTTCTTTGAAAGAATGTTGGTTCACGATACCGTTTACAATCCATAAAAAAGAATTTTATCCTAATGAAAAATTTAGTTAAAGGCATAAGCCTTGTTGTAGCATTTTCCACAATGAATTTTATGAATGCACAAGATCACGACCACAAACACATCAGCGTAAAGGCAGAGGAAACTACGGAGTTTATTCCGGCCATCAGGCTTATCAACAAACCCGACGGGACCTGTACTTTTGAGAAAGGAAAGATCCCAACCCTGCAACACATGAACACCAGTACTTTCTGGATGAGCAACAAAACCGAGGAATGGGAAAAAAATGCACATCCTGCACCGAGAAGACAGTATGTGATTACTATTAAAGGAAATATTAGAAGCTGTTTGAGTTATTTATTTTGAAAAAAA